>JAHEAS010000911.1 GCA_024642645.1 Saprospirales bacterium
GATGTGGACACCCTCGCAAGGGTGCTGACCTATCTTACCGACAACAAAACCACCGAGGATTATTACCGCCGGATGTCCCACCTAAACTCATTGGACAGTGTGCCGGAACAGGATTTCACCACCTTCGACGACTTTGTGGACGACGGCAAAATCGTGTTCGGGAGCGGCTACGATTATACCGTTGGCGACACGGTGTACAACACTATTTTCCATATTGACCGGGCCTATTTTGAATTTTGGGAGAGCACTTTCAACGCCCTCAACGCCAATGGCAACCCCTTCGGGCAGCCGAGCGGCATTATTTCCAATGTGAAAGGGGACGCAAATCCGATTGGGATTTTCACGGGGCTGAGTTTTGATAGGCGGATGACGATTATTGAGAAGTAGATCTCACCGCCAATAAACCGTACAATCATACCCCGTGATGCTGATAGTGTTTTCCGAAGCCTTTTGCTCCCTGCCCACATAGCCCGTGATAAGAATATCGCTGTCTTTCTCCTTCTGCATCTGAATGTTGAGCAGCCGCTCCGGGTAATCAAATTTCCCATATTTCATCTTCGCCGACACCGCAAACTCGCCGCCCTCGACGATGTTCATGCTCAGTTCCGTGTATTTCCCGTCAAGGGTGATGCTCTTGAAATTAGCGGCCACCTCGTCCAACGTCACCTTGTCGTTGTACGATTCGCCGATGCTGAAAAACTGCCCCAGCGCCCCCACCCGGTACTCCGTGTATTTTGATTTTCCGACCGTCAACACCTTTATTTGCTCGATTTCTACGTCGTCGTCATAAGAATCCCGCCAGTTGAGCGACCCCAATTCCTTGATTTTGAACTTCGTGTATTTACTATCGTTCAGGTTGAGGTCGCCGCCTTTCTCTACAGTGAATTTAGTGTTGTAAACGTCCAAATTCGCATCGCCGAAACCCGACATTTCAAACTCGGAATATTTGTCAGAAAGGGTCAGCTTGCCCGTCACCGTGCCGACTTTCACTTTGTCGTCATAAGTGGCGAGGGCCAATTTTCCGCCCACATCACCGAGGCTGATGTCGGAATATTTGCTTTTCAGGCCCACGTCGCCAGCCAGTGTGCCCGTGTTCAGGTGCGAGTCGTAAATCTCAAACCCGGCCGCCTTGCCCACGTTTTTCAGATACGCCTTGGCATATTTCATATCAAGGTTCATGGCCCCGTCCACGTTCTGCGTGGTGAAATCGCCGCTGTAGATTTTTACATAGAGGTCGCCACCGAAATCGTTGGCCAGTTCGATTTTCTCGTATTTATTTTCGAGCCTAAGCTCCTGTAAATCAGGCACTTGGAGCGCCATGTTCACCCGTAGGTCTTTGATGCCGCTTACCTTTTTGCCGTCCTTGAACTTGATGGTCGTCTTGCCGTTGATGGTGTTCCAATTCTCACTTTGAAATTGCGTCTCAAATTTCACCCGGTCGCCTTCCTCACTGGCGAGGATGTCAAAATGGTCGAACAGCACCTGCAAATCGGCCTCGTCTTTGGCCGAAGCGATGATTTCGACGCTGAGGTGAACCTTCCCATCCGTAGATTTTGAGACCAAAAGCGGGCCGTACTGATGTATGGCCATAACTTCGGTTTTACCGTCGTAATCTTTTTTTATGGCTTTGCTGCGCTCAGATTGCCCGAAGGCGAGGAAGGGTAGCGCAATCAAAAGCAGCACTAATCGAACCCGCTCAAAACGGCGGACCAACGTACTGCCGAACTCCTGTTCGGCGTGCTTTTTTGATGCACGGCAGTTGCGCCGAACAGGAGTTCGGCGATACGTCGGCAACAGTTCAAATTCTTTTTTCCAGATTTTCATGACGTTTTCTTGTTTGTATTTCACGATTAAGATTTTCTAAAATCCTGATTTTCAGTTCATAATAGCGCAGCAACGTTTCGACCGCCCTATCGTTGAGGGAAGGGACAGTCGCATCTTGCCGGGCAGCCTGCGCTGACCGTTCCAACTCGGCCAGTTCGTCAAAAACCTCACGGTAGGCGTTGCTGTCCAACTGGACTAAGCCAATCTCGGCCTCCTTGTTC
>JAHEAS010000912.1 GCA_024642645.1 Saprospirales bacterium
CGGAAATCGCCATCCAAGGGCATAATCAATTCCCAAGTGACAGTGGAGGAAGTGACAACGGGCTACGTTCAAGCAGGTGCTTCGGCGCTCTCCGTGCTCACCGACGTGCAGTTTTTTGGGGGCAAAAATGAGGACTTAGTCATCGCCCGCAGCCTGAACGAGGTGCCGATTTTGCGCAAGGATTTCACCATCGCCGAGTACCAAATCATGGAAGCTCGGAGTATCGGTGCAGACGCCATTTTGCTCATCGCTTCCGTGCTGACGCCATCAGAGGTGCGCCAACTCAGCCGCTTTGCCCGCTCGCTCGGCCTCGAAACACTGCTCGAAATCCATGACCACAGCGAACTTGGCCATATCTGCGACACGGTGGATGCCGTTGGGGTGAACAACCGCAACCTCGCCGATTTCAGCGTGGATGTGCAGCGTTCGATTGACCTTGCGCCGCATATTCCAAGTGATTTTGTAAAAATCAGCGAGTCTGGGTTAAGCGACCCGGCGACTGTTTTGGAACTGCGGGCGGCGGGGTTTCATGGGTTTTTGATTGGGGAGAATTTTATGAAAATGGCGAGGCCGGGGGAGGCGTGTGCCAAGTTCGTAGCGTCGGCTTTAGCCGGCGCCGTCCAATCGCCTTTAGGCGGTTGAACTGAACCACCCACAACCTGAAGGTTGTGGGACGGCGCCGGCTAAAGCCGACGCTACGGTACAAGCGACAAATACTCAGGCCGGATATAGGTCATTGGAAAATCCTTCCAATCAGCCACAAGTCCTGCCTTCACTGGGTTGTTCAGGATGTACCAAATGATGCGTTGAAATTCCTTTTCGTTTCGCACCAAATGGTCATAGCTTTCATGTTGCCACAGCCTTCCTTTACGCCCAAGAAGTTGGTTGATAGAATAACTGGCATTGCCTTTTATGAGCTGCATAAATTTCTCGTAAGGAACATAGTTGTCGTTGGAAACTGGAGCATTTGCTGGGAATTTGGCTAATTGGCAGTAAGTATCCAGCAAAACATGGACATGGTTTGACATAATCGTAAAAGCTGCAAGCCAATAATACTGTCCATCAAAAGACTTGAGTTTTGCTTGGATGATTTCAGAACTGGCTTGGTCTTTAAGGTAGTGTGGGCCAAATGTGGCACCATCAAGAAACTCGTCAATTTTGGCAAAATAGCGCTTGTAGGCTGCCGTGAGTTCTTCTCGCTTTTTGGAATAAACGGGTGGCTGACATTTGCGACGGGGAGACCATGGCAAGAAGGAGTCGGGGAGAGATATAGGCCCAATTTTGCGAACGGCCTCCTCGTGTTCCTTACTGAGTTTGTCAAGAACGTCTTGCGGAATACTGCCTTGAAGCCGGAACGTAACGAACAGGACGCCGCCGGGTGGAACGTAGTGAGGCAAATTTCGCTGGTAAAATGATTTCATTGGGCCGTAGATTTGTCATAGTAGCCAAAGTAGCGTCGGCTTTAGCCGACGCCGTCCCACAACCTTAAGGTTGTGGTTTTATTAAAACAAGCAATTACTATCACAAACAAAGCAATTGCCGCCAACGCTGGCAAATATTTTTTTCAATAATAGAATCGCCTTGGGGCGATTGAGTGTTTTCCAACAGCCTAAAGGCTATTGGACGACGCCGGCTAAAGCCGACGCTACATGCAACTAAAAATCTGCGGCCTTAAACACCCCGACAACGTCCATCAACTCCTAACGCTGGAGCCGGACTACATCGGGTTCATTTTTTACAAAAAAAGCCCCCGTTACGTGGGCGAGGTGGCAGATTTGGATTGGGTGAAAAACCTGCCCGGCACTGCCCGAAAAGTCGGTGTGTTCGTGAACGAAACGGAGGAAATAGTGATAAAAACAGCCAAAACACTCGGCCTCCAAGTGGTGCAGCTACACGGAGACGAGCCGCCTGCGTTTTGCGAAGCGGTAAAAAAAATGGGCCTCGAAGTCTGGAAAGCATTCGGCGTGGACGAGGATTTTAATTTTGAAAAAACAACAGCTTACAAAGGCGTTTGCGATAAATTTTTGTTTGACACAAAAGGG
>JAHEAS010000913.1 GCA_024642645.1 Saprospirales bacterium
CGGCATATCCAGCCATCACTGGTGGCAATCCCGGTGGCACAATATACCAGTACCATTATCCTAAACCTGACGAAATTACTCCACCACAAAAAGCATATATCCAGGGTTATATTGCCAATTTTGAAAATGTCATGGCCTCATCGACCTTTTCTGACCCAGTGAGCGGCTATCCCAGCTTGATGGATGTACAGTCTGTAATTCAGATGATTTTTATTCAGGAAATCAGCAGAAATGTTGACGGGTACCGGCTCAGTACTTTTATGTACAAAGACCGTGACAGCATAGATGCCCGGCTGCACCTTGGTCCTGTTTGGGACTTCAACCTTGGCTTCAGCAATGTGGACTACTGCATTGGGCCGGGTTACCAAGGCTGGGCAATGGACTTTAACAATTTCTGCCCTGGTGACTATTGGGTAGTTCATTTTTGGTGGAAAAAACTTTGGAATGACCCCGCATTTGCGAAGCAAATGCATGACGAATGGGTAGCACAGCGGGCAGACAAACTCAGCAACGACAATATTCTTCACCTCGTGGACTCACTTCAAGCGCTTCTTGCCGAGCCTGCCCAACGTAACTTTGTGCGGTGGCCGACACTGAACCAATACATCTGGCCAAATCCTGTAATCTCCGGAAGTTACCAAGCTGAAGTGGCAAGAATGCGAACTTGGCTAGTAAATAGGCTTGAATGGATGGACGGTGCAATGGAAGCGCTTGTGGCAGTTGATACGACCGTTATCGTTGACCCGCCAGGCAATGAACTGCCTACTGTAGTGCCTTCCCTTTTTCACGATAAGGTGGAATTTTATTTCAATGTCAGTTCCTACCAACCTGTTCTTCTTGAAATTTATGATGCAAATGGCCGATTGGTTCATCGAATTGAGAAATACTACCTCAACTCAAAATTGGAAAAGTTGGAATGGGATGGTAGCGAAGTGCCCGTTGGCGTCTATTTTCATAGCTTGAAAATAGGCAAAAGAAAGCCTTTTACAGGAAAGCTTATGAAATATTGACGACAAACAAAAGGGCGTCCAACAGGGACGCCCTTTCTTGTAAATGGCTATTTTACACTACTCATATTTTTATCTGGAGGTTATTGGATAAACGTCTGCTTGGCCTCCTTAACCCCGAAGCTTCTCAGCGTTAATGTGTGCCCATCAACAGTTTCTATCTGAGCGAGCACTGTTTCAAGTTTTTCTCCAGTCTTCTTAGATAATTTATGGATGGCAATTATTTGACCGTCGCTCGAAATTTCCCAGCTACCGCTAACATCCAATCCATCGGTGGATGTCCCTTTGAATTTGCCGTCGGCGAACAGGCTCAAGCTCGAAAAGCCCCAGCCCAATTCATCTTGGCTGATTTTGGTCCAGTCGCCTACCAAGGTGACCTTCAGGCTCTCACGGGAGGCCGTGTCCATGTAGCTGTTATTGGTTTGAACGGTGAGGGTATCTACAGAAAGCTTTGCAAAACTCAAATTTGCAAGCAACGAAAGGATAAGAACAAATGCAGAAGATTTCATTTTTGATTTTTGTTGAAGATTGTTAATTTTAAAATTTGGGGGAGGTAGTCGGTTAATTCGGTTATTGAATTTAGAAAAAACTGGATTTTATAAAGAATTGAAAAACAGGTTGTTAATTTTTAAAATCCAAGTTTGCACTAACCGCTACCTTTTATATTTCGGGTGATTTCTTATTGACATAGACAAAGATATGCCCCCAAGGTTGCCTTTCTCCAAATGCCAATGGAGTTGCGTAGGCAGATTCTCGACGAACGTTCGAATTTTTAACTTTTTTTTCACAACTACCATTTTTACAGGGCTATTTTGCCAATCATTTTCAAAAAACTAACTTCACACCAAAGACGGTCACGGGGCTACTTTTGTTACTCCCCCAGGCTAGTCCAGAGGTTCAAAAAGAATATATTAAGAGCCTATCCGAAAACCTCGTCTGAGTCAGAAAAAGATGCATTTTATGGTTCTGGCGAAGGATTTTTTTGAAGGCATAGCAGCGCTATGGCTTCAAAAAAATACAAAGTCAGGTTCATTA
>JAHEAS010000156.1 GCA_024642645.1 Saprospirales bacterium
GCCGTTCAGAAAGCCAGTTGGTCAGCGTGATGACGCCACCACCAAGAAGAAACGCTCCGATTGCAATTTGAAAAATAAACATAGCCAAACCGTTTTTGAGATGAAGGAAATAGTAACCTAAAAATATCGGAAGGCTGAAAGGGAAGTACTTATGAGTGGGAAAGACTACCCCATGCAACCCTCCAAGCACAGCCAAGTTGTGCCAGTGGATTTTTACATTTAATGTACAAATGTTGCATGGGACGTATTGAGTATCAGTAAATTTCGAATTTGGATAGGCGCAAATGTTAATAAAAATCAACTTGCGTAAAAAGCTGAAATTGCGCCAAGTAACTACATTGATTCCTTAGACAATTACCTTGCCAAAACACTCATATAAAATAAGAAAAATATCAAGCCAATACATTGAACATGCCTTGGGCCTTTAAAAGACACTCTTCGTACTCCGATTTCGGCACGGAATCGAATACGATGGCACCCCCAGCTTGGAAGGAAAGATAGTGGTCAGTAGCGTTGTATAAAATACTGCGAATGACCACGTTGAAGTCAAAATCACCTTGCGGCGTGAAGTAGCCCACCGCACCCGAATACAACCCCCGTTTTGTTTTTTCATACAATTCTATCAGTTCCATGCTGCGCATTTTCGGAGCTCCGGTCATTGACCCCATCGGGAAAGCCCGCCGGATGGCATCCACTGGATGAACGTCCGCTTCCAACTCACCGCTCACCGTTGAAATCAATTGAAAAACCTGCTCGAACTGGTAAATCGCGAACAACTCCTCCACCCGCACGGAGCCAGCTCGGCAAGAACGGGCAAGGTCGTTCCTCACTAAATCCACAATCATCACGTTTTCAGAGCGGTCCTTGGGGCTTTGGTAGAGTTGCTGGCGCAAAGCGGCGTCTTCTTCGGCAGTTTGGCCCCGACGCATGGTGCCTTTGATGGGCTGGGAAAGGAGTTTTTGACCTGTTTTTTTCAAAAAACGCTCGGGGCTGGCGCATAGCAGATAGCGGTCGTTCAGGCGGTAATAAGTGGAAAAAGGTGCCTTACCGAGGCTGTTCAGCTTCCGGAAAGTAGCCGGAGCGTCGAGTTGATAGTTTTCCGCAAAAAATTCTTGGCAAAAATTCATCTCATAAATATCGCCCCGAAGGATATGCTGGCGGATGGTTTGTACGGTGTCGAGGTAGTCGGAGCGGGAGATTCTTGGGGAAATAGATGTGTTCTGCTGAGGTATGCGGTATGAGGTGTGAGGTATAGGGGGCGTCAGTTTTTCGAAAATCTTTTTGGGAGATTCATTTAGGCAATGGATGGTGAGCGAGTTCGAGGAAATTTCGAGAACAATCTCCGGCTGGAAAAAATGAAGCACTGGGAAGCCGATTCCATCAAAATTATGGGAGGTCAAGCGAAGTTCGACATCATTTTTTAGGTCGTAAGTCAGGTAGCCGAAGAGCCAGTCCTGTTTTTCATCGACAAAAATTTTCAATGAATCAAAAGCGCCTTGCTCATTAGTGAGGCAGATTTGCGAAGCAGCCCCCACCGCCAGCAGGCAGTCGTGCTCGCCACCGATGACACCTTGGTAGCCGTTGCTGTCAAGGTAACAGGCCACCTCAAAACTTGCCCCACTGGGGCAAGCAGCCCAATCGAAAGCCCGATGCTTGAAATCGTGGCCAAGCGGCAGTTGGAATGTTTCTGAAAGCCTTGTCAATGCTGTGGTTTTAGGCGCCAATCCAAGTTGTCTTTTCTGAAATGAGTGAGCGCTTGCCGGGCAGTTCTGGCAAGTCGTGGTAGCCCATGTAGAAGAGGCCGAGACAACGTTCCCCCATTTCCAAACCCAAGAATTCATTCGCTTCGAGCGCAGCTTTCGGGGTACTCCAGTAGCTGCCGATTTCGTGTGCAGTACAGGTAAGCCACATATTTTGCACGGCACAAGCCACTGCGGCAATCTCCTCCCACTCAGGCACTCGTTCCTCAATATCCCGCTTCATGCAAATGGCAATGACGCAAGCCGAGCGCCGAGGGTTTTCTTTGGATTTTGTAAACTTTGCCTCCGAAAACTGTTCTTCGGGTGTATTGTTTCTGTAAAAATCGCCGAGGTAATCGCCCATCCGTTCGAGCGCCGAGCCGGTGAACACTTTGAAACGCCAAGGTTCGGTCAGGCGATGGGTGGGCGCCCAGTTGGCATTTTCCAGTACCTCCTCGATGATGGCCTTCGAAATGGGCTTCTCGTTATAAGTTTTAGGAAAAATAGACCTTCGCTTGCGTATCAATTCGGAAACGAGTTCGGGAGTAAAAGGCATTGTATTAACTTTGGGTTTGCTGAGACATTAGACAGGCAAAGTTATCTCAAGTCTAACGTCCAAAGGCTAAAATCTACAGTCTATTCTTACTATGATTTCAAAATTCAGGATGAAAATAGACCTACTGGGTCAAGCTGTGCTGATTGTGGCCATTGTGCTGCTCGCATGCTTCGCATCTGGCATCGCCTCCACCAACGTCATGCTGGTGGTGCTGGGTATCTGGCAACTGGCCAGTGCCTTCCACCTTTTTTATGTTTACCGCCACATCAAGCGGCTGAACTACGTAAAAACATCCATTGTGCTGGCTGTCAGTTTGCCTATTTGGATGCACCTAGTCGGCGATTTTGCCTATTTGCCCGTGGCGGGTGTAGTCATTTGGTATTTTGCTGACACTATTTCCGATACTATTAAGGTTTACAACCGGCCCCGTTCTTTCTGGGACTTGTAAAAAAACGAGGATTTGAAGATTTGAGGATTTGAAGGGCAGCCGCTCGCTTCCTCAAATCCTTGTATCCTCAAATCCTTCATAAAATGATTTTTCCCATCGGCGATGACCAAGTAAAAGGCGGCTACACTCCCTGGTTCAGCTACAGCTTCATCGTGCTGAACATATTATTTTTCCTTTATAAATTCAGCCTGAACATCGAGCAACAGGAGGGCTTTGACCTATATTTTGGAGCCATTCCTGTTGAAATCACCAATGGGCAAGACCTTTTCACCCTGGTCACCAGCATGTTTGTACATGGCGACTGGTGGCACCTCATCGGCAACATGCTTTTCCTCTGGGTCTTCGCCGACAATATTGAAGCGACGGTGGGCAACCTGAAATTTCTTCTATTTTATCTGGGCGGTGGTTTCGTGGCTGTATTCGCACATATCTGGTTCAACCTTGGCAGCGAGATGCCAATGGTAGGTGCCAGCGGTGCCATATCGGCGGTAATGGGCGCCTACCTCGTCATGTTTCCGACTTCAAGGATTAAACTGCTATTTCTTGTTTTTCCTTTCCGCATTACGGCTTGGATTTTCCTAGGAATTTGGATTATTCAACAGTGGACCTATGGCGCTTCCTCACTAGCTAGCGGGATGGGCGGTGGCGTAGCGTGGTGGGCTCATATTGGCGGCTTCGCAATCGGTCTTGTCTTTGGCTTCCTGTTCCGAATCACAGGCCATTTGGAAACCGTCGAACTCGAAACGGACGAGTTGGAGCCGGAAGAGACTTGAATTGACTGCAGCGCAAAAACGAGCGGGTCCCGCTAGAATTCGTAATTTCATCCCGCCAAATCGGCATTCCATCTATTTTTAAAAAACAGAATCAAGAAATGGGTAAAAAATTGCAACCCAAAGAATTTGAAAGCATTATTAGTGAACTGTCCGCAAAAGAGCAAGCCAAGTTACGGGAGCAGGAAATCAGCGGCGATTGGTTGCGGGAGCAAATCGGTCAGTGCAACTACCTGATGACCCGGGACAAATGGGTCGGTCCTATCTGGTTTGTGGCCTACTCCGTGGCGCTATTCAAGACAAGGTTCAGCTCACTAACCGTTACAATTTTCTTGATAGGAATGGCATATTTCATTTACACCATCCTAAAAACAGGCTCTTTCGGTCTCAATCGCAAGCGGGTGCAAGTGTACGAGCAGCTGCTAAACGCGATGGGAGAATGAGTTAGCCTTTTTAATTTTCTATGAAAAATCCTTTTGAAAAATACGCTCGCCAGTTCACCGAGAACCGGCTGCTGAAAAAAATCCAGCATTTCGCCAAACAGGCGGGCTTGAAGGTAGTGTACAGCGTACTGTTGTTATTCTACTCCTATCGCCGTAGCGATACGCCGATTTGGGCCAAGCGAATCATCATCGGTGTACTAGGCTACTTCATCATGCCCTTAGATGCACTACCCGATTTGACGCCAATTATCGGCTACACCGACGACCTTGGCGTATTGAGTTTTGGCCTCGTGACCATCGCCGCCTACGTGAACGACGAAGTGCGCATCAAAGCACGGCTGAAATTGCGTGACTGGTTCGGTGAGTTTAGCCTAGAGGAGTTGGTTGAAGTGGACAAGCAGTTGTAGTTGTAGTCGTCAATATCCAGCTTGACAGTACAAAAAGAAAAAGGGAAAAGCTTTGTGAACTCTTCCCTTAAACAACAGCGAAATAAAAAAATAAAACTATTTCTTCAAACCCCTGGCCAGCAGGGATATTTCATTATTCAAGACTTCTATAAAGCCTCCCCCTATTTGGAAGGAAACCGTCTTTCCTGGTTGTGATTGCGTTTCGATGGTACTGGTTTCTTCATTATAAATACGGTGCGGGCCACCGTTAGTTACAAGTGTCACCGTGCCTTTACTGAGAGAAGAAACGATGGGAGCGTGGTTTTTCAGCACTTGGAATTCACCCAAGGTGCCCGGCACTTTTACCGACACAATCTCACCGTGAAAAATCTCCTTATCGGGCGTTAATATGGTAATATTCATCATTTATTTTGTTTCTGCCAGCAGTTTCTTGCCAGCCTCGATTACGTCGTCAATGCCACCTTTCAACATGAACGCTGCCTCTGGGTACTGGTCCATTTCACCGTCCATGATCATGTTGAAGCCACGGATGGTTTCTTCGATTGTAACGAGAACGCCCGGTGTACCCGTGAACTGCTCGGCCACGTGGAACGGCTGTGAAAGGAAACGCTGTACCCGGCGGGCACGGCTCACAACGAGTTTGTCCTCTTCAGAAAGCTCGTCCATACCAAGGATGGCAATGATGTCGAGGAGTTCGTTGTAACGCTGAAGAATGAGCTTCACCTTCTGAGCACAGTTGTAGTGCTCCGCTCCGATGATGTTCGGGTCGAGGATACGGCTGGTAGAGTCGAGCGGATCCACGGATGGGTAGATACCGAGCGACGCAATCTTCCGGCTCAATACCGTCGTGGCGTCCAAGTGGGCGAAAGTCGTTGCCGGAGCGGGGTCAGTCAAGTCGTCGGCAGGTACGTAAACGGCCTGCACCGAGGTGATAGAACCACGCTTCGTAGAAGTAATCCGCTCCTGCATGAGGCCCATTTCGGTGGCCAGCGTCGGCTGGTAACCCACGGCAGATGGCATACGACCCAAGAGGGCCGACATCTCAGAACCTGCTTGGGTAAAGCGGAAGATATTGTCAATAAAGAAAAGGATGTCACGACCGCCAGTTGGGTCGTTGAGGTCACCGTCACGGTAGTACTCGGCTACGGTCAGCCCAGAAAGGGCTACCCTTGCACGTGCTCCAGGAGGCTCGTTCATTTGACCAAAAACGAAAGTCGCTTTGGAATTCTTGAGGCTTTCCATGTCCACCTTCGAGAGGTCCCAGCCGCCTTCTTCCATGCTGTGCATGAACTCCTTACCGTAGTCAATGATGCCAGATTCGAGCATCTCCCGCATAAGGTCGTTGCCCTCACGGGTACGCTCACCCACACCAGCGAACACCGAAATACCAGCGTACGCCTTAGCGATATTGTTGATCAACTCTTGAATCAATACCGTTTTACCCACACCTGCTCCACCGAAGAGGCCGATTTTACCGCCCTTCATGTAAGGTTCGATGAGGTCAATCACCTTGATACCTGTGTAAAGCACCTCTTTTTCCACAGAAAGCTCTTCATAGGTAGGTGGCTTGCGGTGAATGGCGTATTGCTTATCACGGGAAACTGCGCCGATACCGTCAATCGCCTCGCCTACCACGTTGAACAAACGGCCTTTGATGGCTTCGCCAACAGGCATTGAGATGGGAATTCCAGTGTCAACAACTTCCATTCCACGGGTCAGGCCGTCGGTGGAGTCCATGGCAATGGTGCGGACGCTGTCCTCGCCGAGGTGGCGTTGAGCTTCGAGTACGAGCTTTTCGCCGTTTTGGCGGGTAACTTCGAGGGCACTGAGAATTTCTGGAAGTTTGGCATCACCAGAGAAGCTCACGTCCACGACTGCCCCGATGATTTGCTTGATATGGCCGGTATTTTTCATAAAAAAAGGCAAGTTTTTAGTTTATCGGTTGAAAAGTTCCCATTTGTTTGGAAGCCCCCTCCCGAAAATCGGCGCAAAGATACACTTTTGGGGTAGTTTGCAAACGAAGTGACAAGGTTTTTGTAAAACTTGGGAAAGTTTTCGAGGAAGGGTTTTAATCAAAAAATGACTTTGGGGCTAATAAGAAATAGATAGTTTTGCCCCAAACCTGTTTTTTATGTTAAAAATAGACATGCACACCCACCTCATGCCCGCCCACCTGCCCCGCTGGGCGGACAAGTTCGGTTACGACGGCTTCATCCACTTGGAGCACAATGTGCCGGGCCACGCCGACATGATGAAGGGCACGACCTTTTTCCGAAGGGTAGAACAAAACTGCTGGGACGCCGACCTGCGCATCGGGGAGTATGCCACGCATGGCACGCAGGTGCAGGTGGTCTGCACCATTCCTGTGCTGTTCAGCTACTGGGCCAAAGCTGCCGATACGCACGATATTTCCCGCTTCCTCAATGACCATATTGCCGAACTCGTGGCCGAAAAACCACGGCATTATATCGGCCTCGGCACCCTGCCCATGCAGGATACCGAACTGGCCATCCAGGAACTGGAGCGCTGCAAGGAAATCGGGCTGGTGGGTGTCCAGATTGGCTCGAACATCAACGACCTGAACCTCGGTGAGCCGCAGTTCCTGCCCATTTTCGAGGCTTGCGAGGCGCTGGGCATGGCACTGTTCGTGCATCCTTGGAACATGATGGGCATGGCGCAGATGCCCAAATACTGGCTGCCGTGGCTGGTGGGTATGCCCGCCGAGACGAGCCGGGCCATTTGCTCCATGATATTTAGTGGGGTCTTTGAAAAACTGCCGAACCTTCGCTGCTGCTTCGCCCATGCGGGCGGCTCGTTCCTGCCCACCATCGGGCGCATCGAGCACGGCTACAACTGCCGCCCCGACCTCGTGGCCATTGACAACCCGGTGAACCCCCGTGAATACCTCGGCAAGTTCTGGGTGGATGGCATCACCCACGACCTCCCCATGCTAAAATACGTGCTGGACACCGTCGGCGAGGACAAGGTGACGCTCGG
>JAHEAS010000914.1 GCA_024642645.1 Saprospirales bacterium
GATGTGGCGCACACCTTCAAAAAAGGACACCACCTGATGGTGCAGGTGCAAAGCTCGTGGTTCCCGCTGGTGGACAGGAATCCACAGGTGTTCATGCGTATTCCGGAGGCGGAGAAAGGGGATTTTAAAAAGGCAACGATTAATATATACCACGATGCTGAACATCCTTCGCAACTAAGGTTATCAGTTCTAAACAAACAATAAAAATAGATGAAAAAATCACTCATTTCACTCTTCGTAAGCTTGGCTTTCCTAGCCATTTGCCAAGCACAGGAAACCCACCTCCTCCGCTCCCCTGCCATCTCCGCCAATCACATCGCTTTCTCATATGGCGGCGATATCTGGGTGGCTGACCTCGACGGCAAGAATGTTCGTCGACTGACCACCTTCTCCGGGCAGGAGGGCAACGCCTCTTTTTCGCCGGATGGCAAAACCGTGGCCTTCTCCGGCGAGTACGACGGCAATTTCGACGTGTTCATCGTACCCGTCGAGGGTGGCGAACCCAAACGGCTGACTTGGCACCCCCTCCCCGACATCGTGAGGGGGTGGACGCCAGACGGCAAGCAGGTCGTCTTCGCCAGCGGTAGGGAAAATGCGCCCTATGCCTACCCCGACCATTTCTGGAAAGTCGGCACGGACGGGAAGGGGCTGGAGGAATCACTGCCTATTCCGAGGGTCTGGGATGGCAGCTACTCGCCCGATGGGCAGCGTTTCGCCTACCAGATGGTGATGCCCTGGGAAGAGGAGTTCCGCAACTATCGGGGCGGCCAGAACAACCCCATCCGAATCATTGACTTGAAAACCTTCGAGCAGGAATCACTGCCGTTCGAGGGCACCAACGACCGCCACGCCAACTGGGTCGGCGACGAGATTTATTTCCTCTCCGACCGGGACTACGGGATGAACGTTTGGGCTTATGCGCTGAAAACCAAGCAGTTGCGACAGGTGACGTATTTCAAGGACTTTGATTGTAAAAATCTCAGTTCGAGCGCTGGCATGCTCATTTTCGAAAACGGCGGCCAGCTTTACACCCTCGACACGAAGGGCGGACAGCCCAAAAAACTCCCCATCACCGTCGAAGGCGACTTTGCTTGGGCGAGGCCACATTGGGAGAAAGTGGAGGGTGCCATCTCCGATTATTCCCTGTCGCCGAGCGGCAAGCGGGTGTTGTTTGCCGCCCGAGGCGACGTGTTCAGCGTGCCTGCCGAGAAAGGCGACATCCGCAATTTGACCACCAGTACGGGCGTGGCTGACCGCAGTCCAAGTAACTCACCCGATGGCAAAAAGACCGCTTGGTTCAGCGACGAAAGCGGCGAGTACCAGCTTTTTATTGCCGATAATTTTGGTAAAATTGAAAAGAAGATTGTCCTAAAAAACCCCACATTTTACTACACTCCAGCTTGGTCGCCCGACTCGAAATACCTCGGCTTTGGCGATGCCGACCGCAATCTTTGGTACGTGGAAATCGCCACAGGAAAGGCCACGCTGGTGGACAACGAAGGCTCGGCGCACCCGGAGCGCAACATCGCTCCCGTCTGGTCGCCAGACTCGAAATGGATTGCCTACTCCAAGCGCCTGAAAAACGAGTTCAACACCATTTTTGTCTTTTCGTTGGCGCAAAAAAAGAGCACGCAGCTCACCGACGGCATGTCGAACTGCAAGTCGCCCGCCTGGGACAAAAGCGGCAAGTACCTCTACTTCCTCTCCAGCACCGATTTCGCCCTCGGCGTGGGCTGGCTCGACCTTAGTTCTTACAGCCGGGTTTCTTCGCAAAACGTCTATGTCGCTGTTTTATCCAAAAAAGAAGAATCCCCGCTGAAGCCCCTGAGCGATGAGGAAGAGAAGCCCGACACGACTAAAAAAGACTCAACTATCACCGTCAACATTGACTTCGACGGACTTGGGCAGCGCATCCTCGCCCTCGATTTGCCCGCCAAAAACTACTTCTACCTCGGAGCTGGAGAGGAGGGCGTACTGTTTTATGCCGATTGGCAAGCAGACCCGAACGTTACTTTCGGGGCGACGTTTGCCGTAGGCAG
>JAHEAS010000915.1 GCA_024642645.1 Saprospirales bacterium
CAGCGGTGGCAGGCCAAAATCGGTGTCCTTGATGACCTCCACGGCCACGCCACCCTGCCCGAATACGATGAGCGGCCCGAAGATGGGGTCTCGTTTTGCCCCAATCAACAACTCGTACCGCTTCTTTTGCATTTTTTCTACTAAAACCCCGACGATACGAGCGTCCGGCTTGTGTTTTTTCACCGACTCAATGATTTCAATGTACGCTTTTTCTGCGGCAGCTTTGGTCGAAATATGGAGGCGCACACCGCCTACGTCTGTCTTGTGCAAGGCATCCGGCGATACAATTTTCAGCACGACGGGAAAACCACTTTGCTCCGCAAAAACGCCCGCTTCCTTGGCCGAAGTGGCCACAAAATTCCCACCGACAGGGATGCTGTAACAGCCGAGCAACGCCTTCGCCTCATTTTCGAGGAGGTAATCCCGGCCTTCGGACAATGCGGTGCGGATAATGTGCCAGGCGGCGTCCCTTTTGGGAACGAAGCGGCGAGGCGCTTCCGCCGGTGTCTCATAGAGCAACTCGACGTTGCGGGTGTACTGCCACATTTGCAGAAAAACATCCACGGCACTTTCGGGGTAGCGGTAGTTCGGGACCTTCCCCGCTTCCAGGATTTCACGGGCCTCCCATACGTCTTTCTCACCCATCCATGCAGCAAGTACGGGCTTTCGGGTCTGCTTGCCCGCCTTTACGAGTTCACTTGCAGTGCCCGCTGGGTCCGTCACTGTTTGGGTGGTGAGGATGGTCAAAACGCCGTCCACGCCTTCATCGGCGAGGCAAATTTCCACGGCCTTGCGGTACGCCGTTGGGGAAGCATCCCCGAGCACGTCCACGGGATTGCCATGGCTCCAATTGACGGGCAGGGCCTCGCTCAGTTTGGTGATGCTTTCTTCGGAAAGTTGGGCTAGTTTGCCGCCCCTTGTGGTCAAGTAATCGGTGGCAAGTACGCCGGGACCACCTGCATTGGTGACGATGGCAAGGCGGTTGCCGTCTGGCCGGTGCTGCATACTGAGTGCTTGGGCACAGTTGAACAACTGCGAAATCCGCTCCACCCGGATACAACCCGCCCGCTGGAATGCGGCGTCGAAAGCAGCATCGTTGCCCGCCAGCGTGCCTGTGTGAGACATGGCCGCCTTGGTGCCGTCCGAGCTTTTCCCGGCTTTCAGAATGATGATGGGTTTGGAGCGGGCGAAGGCCCTTGCTGCGCTCATGAACCGCCGAGCATGTGTCAGCGATTCCATGTAAATCAGGATGCACGAGGTCTCTTGGTTCGTACCGAAATAGTCAATCAGCTCCGCAAAGCCGATGTCAATCATGGAACCGATGGAGACGAAATGACTGAATCCCACACTCTGCTCGCAAGCCCAGTCGAGGATGGAGGAGCAGAGTGCCCCGCTCTGCGAAATGAAGGCGATATTGCCCGGCAGCGCCATGCGGTTGGCGAATGTGGCGTTCATGCCCAGCTTTGGGTTGATGATGCCGAGGCAGTTCGGGCCGACGATGCGCATGCCGTATTTTCGGCTGGTTGCCAAAATTTCAGCGACCATTTTCTTGCCTTCTTCGCCAGCTTCCTGAAAGCCCGCCGAGATGATGACCAATCCGCCGACGCCTGCTTTCCCACATTCTTCGACCACACCGGGGACGAATTTGGAAGGCAAAATGATGACGGCCAAGTCAACGGGTGCAGGTGCTTGCGCAATGCTTTCAAATGCTGGAATGCCCAACACTTCCTTGTTTTTGGGGTTGATGGGGTACAGCCCGCCTTTGAACCCGCTGTCAATCAGGTTCTTGAAAAGTGAGTGCCCCACCGAGTCTTCCCGGGTGGATGCGCCGATGACGGCAATGGATTTGGGCTTGAAAATCTTATCGAGTTGGTGTACCATGACTGGGTGATTTTTGGCGGCTTTATTTGGTAGGACTTAGAGCCTATCCGAAAACCTCGTCTGAGTCAGAAAAAGATGCATTTTATGGTTCTGGCGAAGGATTTTTTTGAAGGCATAGCAGCGCTATGGCTTCAAAAAAATACAAAGTCAGGTTCA
>JAHEAS010000157.1 GCA_024642645.1 Saprospirales bacterium
GGCAAAACCACTACAATATCCTCTCCCACCCCGACCAATTGGTACAGGCGCTGGCGGTGCTTTACCGCCGCATCAATGAACAATGATTATGGAGCCAATTGGCCACAAAAACTTTTTCTACCCTCCGGGCGGAATCCTGATTTGGATGGTCATCCTAGTGGAATTGGTGACGTTCACTGCGGGCATCGGGGCATTCGCTTGGCAGCGCAGTCTTGCGCCCGCCTTGTTTGCCGAATCCCAGCAAAACCTCAACACGGTGACGGGTTTGGTGAACACGCTGATATTGCTGACGAGCGGCTTCTTCATGGCAGAAGCCGTGCGGCTCTTGAAGCTGGGGGAAACGATGGGCAGTTACCGTCGGATGCTCGTTGCATTGGCTTTTGGATTCACATTTTTAACAATAAAAGGCACAGAGTACGCCGGAAAACTGGCGGATGGGTTAGATTTAAGCTACAATACTTTCTTCACTTTTTATTGGCTGCTGACGGGATTCCACTTCGTACATGTGCTGGTGGGCAGCGTGATTTTGTCGGTGCTCGCATGGAATATCCGGCGGGGAGTTTACCACCAAAACAACTTCGGGGACGTGGAAACCGGGGCAGCGTTCTGGCATCTCTGCGACATCATTTGGCTGCTGTTGTTCCCGGTTTTATACTTGATGAAATGAAGCATGATGCAAAACACAACCGTTGGGCCTTGGCACTGCTCGTCCTGCTGACTGCTGTTTCTGGTTTCGTGGCTTCGGGACTAATAGGAAAGACTGTCCTGGTGGTAATGTTGGGCATTGCTACCAGCACAAAAGTGTTGGTGGTGGTGTGTCAATACATGGAGTTGAAAAAGGCACATGGCGCTTGGTTGGTGCTTGTTGGGCTAATTTTAGTGGCCTATTTGGCATTGCTTTTCTTGTTCCGATGAGAGCATAGAAAAACCGATAAAAAAAAGGCCACCGGGTATTCACACCCAATGGCCTTTTTCTTTTGCAGATGCTTAAGGTCTATTTCATCGCATCCAGCGCACCCCCAAAAGACACTTTAACGATTTTGGCAACTTTATCGGCCACGAGCGAAGGAATCGCAATATCGTAATCGACGAGCGCAACGGTAAAATCAGTCTGCGCTGATACTTTGCCGCCTTTGACGGTAATGGTGGCTGGTGCATTTACCGTTTTTGTTTGGCCGTGCATCGTTAGATTGCCAGTAACGGCGGTCTTGTAAGTGCCATCCTTGGTGAAATTCACTGCGGAGGCATCCGTCATTTTGCCTTTGAAAACGGCCTTCGGGTACTTCGAGCTTTCTGCGTAGTTTTCGTTGAAATGCTCTTGCATCAACGCCTTTTCAAACTGGAAACTTTTCATCAAAACAGCAGCTTCCACAGCGCCAGTTGCTGCATCAATAACGATAGTGCCAGTATTGGATTTTGCATCAACTTCTTCAAGCGAAGCATTGGACGTAGCATCAAAAGAGACGTTCGCATTCCGTGTGAAAATCCGCTGTGCGGAAAGTAGTATGGGTGCTCCAATCAAGGCTGCCAAAATGGCCATCTTTAAGCTCTTCATGTTCGATTAATTTTTAGGTGAAAACAACTGGATATTATTTCGTCCGCTGTTCAATTTGTTTAGAGACACAATATTAACGCCCAAGGAACGGCCAGCTATCTTAACGAAATCCTAATGTTCATCCGAACGGGCAGATTGACCTTCCGAACAGGAAGGGTTCCTTGTTTTTCTTCATCAAATAGTGAAAACCCTCGAAATATTGAAGCCCAAACGAATGCCGCCATCACCCCAATTATCGGTGGTGCGGGTAAAAAACTGGTTCTCCGTCAGTCCGAACGAGTTGGTGAGGTGCATCTGAAAAACGTGACCGCCCGTTTCTATGTCCACGCCGATGCCGAAGCTGTCGTAGTATTTGGTATTGGAATAGTCCGTTGCCCGCCAGCCATACTCGGCAGTAATTGCCATGCGCTGTGTCACTTTGTAACGAGCAGCAGCAGCGATGATGATGGCGTCGTTTTTATCTTCCAAAGCATCGGCTAAGTTAAGATGTACCAAGGTCGGTGCTATCTGTAGTGAAAACTGCTCGTTAAACTTACGGCCTACGATGATTTGGTGGCAAAAACTCAGGCGGCTGCTGAATTTTTCGTATTTGTTAACACCGATGATACGGTCGTCCTCGTCCTTGAGCGAAGTGGCGAAAATGCTGGAAAATAGGGTCACGCTTACAGGTGGACTCCTGTGGTCGCCCTGCCGAAGTAGGCGGTATTTTGCGAAGCCATCAAATGTCTTGTCAACGCTGGAGCGGCCAATGCCGAGACAAAGGCGGCCATCATAGCTGTACTCCAGGCTGAGGCGGATGCTGGCACCGCCGTCCAGTCCCCAAAAATTGTATCCACCCTCGTTGAATGGGCCAAAGCGGTGAGCAATTCGGAAATCGAGCGATCGCTCGCCAGGCACTTCGATAGTGTGGAAATTGATGAGCCGAGTGCCCTTGAACGTAGCAATGGCAGGCGAGTGAACGGCCGTTGGCTCACCCACCAAACTAAGCAAGTCTGTGGTGTCTGGTTGCGCCCAAGCCGTTGAAAAACCGAAGGCTAAAAAAGAAAAGAAGGTTATAATTTTTTTCATAAAATTTTGATTCTGAATGACTTGTTGAAAGGATTTAGTTGTTTGGAGCGCCGTCAGCTATCCATCGGTTTATTTTGCCAATGGAGCAAGTGTCAATCTGAGCGGCACTACCCGAAGGCATGAAAGAGGCATTGCCATCCCAAGTGATGGAGCTGAGCAGCTTGGCATTGTCAACTTGTGCCTTTACCCCTGAATAACTGCTTAGCGTAATCCCGCTGGTATTATTGCTGCTGTGACAGGTGTTTCCTGTGCCGCAATTGCTTTTCAGGATGAGAACAATATCACTGGAAAAAGACACAGCAGAGGTAGCATCACACTGGGTTGGGTACAATTCGGCCAAGTTGTCATAATTGCAACCGCCCAAGCATGCAAACATTAAAGCCAAGGTCAGTAGCTTAAAAATTTTATTCTTCAACATGATTAAAACAGCGATTTATGGTGTTTTTAAAAAAAAATGAAAGTTGCCTCAAAGGCAATTCACATCTTGCGAAAATAGGCGGTGTGAAAACATTTAACACAGATACATGGAAAAATCCTCAAATTGGTCTTCTAGGCGGCCGTAAAAGCAAAAAAATCACGACACAAAATTAATATTGAAATATAAACGCCCAAACCAAACTTTAAGCGTACATTTGCGCTTTCAATTCTAAACGTTATGAACAAAATTCTGTTTCATGGCTTTTTAGAACAAAATGTTAACCGTTTAAAGGGTTTAGACGGGATTTGAAGGAGAAGAAAAGTAAATGGCCTGCGGGTCATTTTTATTGCGAGTAAATTGGCTGCCAAGAGATTGATATTCAGCGTGTTAGTCCGCCTCCATACTCGCCCACCTGCCTACACGGAGTATGCTGGACTATCTGCCTTCACGTTCTGAATTTTGGGTTTCGTTCCACCAAAATTTGAGGTTTTTTGATTTTCATTAAAGTTGAAGTTTGAACCGTTGCTCCGCAACTATCAAACCAGCTCGAACCCCCACGGGGGCAAGTATTTCAAACTATTTCAAACCATCAATCAGGTTCAAGCCACCTCTTAAACATCAATTTCTTTTATGACTGCTGAATTAACGTTCAAGGAGTTGGGCCTTAGTGCCGACATCCTTGAGGGCCTTTTGAAAAAAGGCTTTGTGAACCCGACGCCCATCCAGGCACAAACAATCCCTATGTTGCTCAGTGGCGAGCGGGACATCATTGCCCAGGCACAAACCGGCACTGGTAAAACGGCCGCTTTCGGCCTCCCCATTATTGAGCAAATCAAGCCGGGCTTGCGCAAAGTACAGGCAATCGTGCTGGCACCGACCCGTGAGCTGGCTAGCCAAGTGGCCGAAGAACTCGAAAGCCTCACTGGCAAAAGAGACATTCGCATACTGCCAGTCTATGGCGGTCAAGGCATGGACGTCCAGCTCCGCCAACTCAGGCAAGGTGTTGACATCATCGTGGCTACCCCAGGCAGGGCCATTGACCACCTGAAGCGCAAAACCCTCAAGCTCGACGATGTGAAGTTTGTCGTGCTCGACGAAGCCGACGAAATGCTCAACATGGGCTTCGTGGACGATATCGAAACCATCCTCACGCACGTTCCTGAAGAGCGTCGGATGCTGCTGTTTTCAGCAACCATGCCCGCACCCATCCAGAACTTGGCGAAGAAATTCATGGGCGAATACGACGTAGTGAAAGTGGCCGCCAAGCAGGCTTCTGCCGCCAACGTGGAGCAGATTTTTTATGAAATCAACGAAAAAGACAAACTTCGTGCGCTACACCGCCTCATTGAAACAGAGGTAGAATTTTATGCACTGGTCTTCACCCGCACCCGGCTCGGTGCTGACCGCTTGTCAGCCAAGCTAGGCGGCATCGGCCTCGATGTGGAAGCACTGCACGGCGATGTGACACAGTCTCAACGAGAGCGCATCCTTGCCAAGTTCAAGAGTGGTCATGCGACCATCCTCGTGGCTACCGACGTAGCTGCCCGTGGCATTGACATCAATGACCTCTCGCACGTTATCAACTTTGACCTGCCCGATAGCCCAGAAGCTTACGTGCACCGAATTGGCCGCACAGGTCGGGCGGGCAAAACGGGCAAGGCCATCAGCTTCGTGACACCCGCCGAATGGCGCAAGCTTCAGTTTATCATGCAGCACACCCGCACGACGATTGAGCGGGCGCACCTACCCTACGGTCAGGAAGTTGTGGAACTGAAAAAGAAAGCAATGAAAGAGCGGGTATTTGCCGTAGCCGAGGTAGAAGTACCACAGGATTACCATAACCTCGCACAAGAGATTTTGGCCTCCGGTAAACCAAAACAACTGCTGGCATCACTGCTCCAGTTGCACTTCGGTGGCAACCTGAACCCACATTCTTTTCCTGAAATCAGGGAACCAGAGCGCCCTGCATTCAAGCAGCGTCACAGCCTCGAAAGGCATGGCGGCGGTGGTGGCAGGCCAAGAAGCTTCAGCGGCGGCGGTAGGCGGGAACGCACCTCATCCAATGGCCAGTTCAGCAGCAAACCGTTTTTCAAGAAGAAAAAATTTGCCTCCTAAAGGCAAGAAATAATAGAAAACAAAAAGGCAAAAGTGGGGTGACCCGCTCTTGCCTTTTTTATTTTTGAGAACAACCGAGCAAATTAGCATCTTCTGACTGCAAACTGCCCACTGTCCAAACTGCAAACGCTACCTCATTCCATCTCCTGCACCACTTCCTGCACCTCCGGTACCATTCGCTTCAACATACCTTCGATGCCGGATTTCAGGGTGACGGTGCTTGACGGGCAGCCGCTGCACGAACCTTGCATGATGACATACACCGTGCCTTTGTCGTAAGCCTTGAACTCGATGTTGCCACCGTCCATTTCCACGGCAGGCTTTACGTAAGTGTCAATCAATTCCTTGATGCGCTGCGCAATTTCTCCATCCTCGCCGCTGAACTGCTGGGAAATATGCTCGGCCTCCAGTTCTTTCATGGCCTCCGCATAACCCTCTTTCATGATGTCACCACCATCTTCCACGTATTTTTTTATTGAATCCTTCAACTTGAGCATGATATCGGCCCACTCATAGTTGAATTCTTTGGTGATGGATACGAAGTTGTTGGTGATGTACACGCCCTTCACGAACGGCTGGTCGAACAGGTGAGCGGCCAGTGGTGACCACTCCCGTGCAAAAGCCTCCTCCCGAAAATCGGCAGTGCCCCGGTAGAGCATGCGGTTGGTGACAAATTTGAGCGATTCGGGGTTGGGGGTTTGCTCAGTGTAGAGCATTACAGGTGATGCGGTGGCAGTATTCATATTTTAAACGATTTTCTTATTTAGATTTTGTCCACAAAAGTAACAGAAAAAAACTTCTGAGGTTCATCAACCATACAATTCATATTTCACTCGTTCTTTTCCGTAGCCCATTTTGACGATTAAATTGTCCACTGCTTCATCCACCATCTTCGTCCAACCGCAGAGGTAGAACGTGACATCAGGGCCCTTTTCTTCGTAATTTTTTAAGTAAATATCGTGGACGTAGCCGTGATGATGAGCCTCGCTTTCTTCCCTCGACAAGGCGACGGAGTAGCGGAATCCACGCATTTTTTGCGCCAGCTCCTCAAATTCCTGCTGGTACAAAATGCCATCCGAAGTCCGTGTCCCAAAGATGAGGTGGATGCCACGGTTCGGTATTTTTTTATGAAAAACATCCCAAATCATGCTTCGGAACGGAGCCACTCCCGTCCCTGTGCAGACGAGTACCAGCTCGTTTCCCAAACTGTCCGGTAGGGTGAAAGCACCATCCGGCCCTTTGAATTTAATGGTCGTTCCGACTTTGGCCTCGTTGAAAAGATAGCCACTTGCTAGACCGTTATCGAGGTGGACGATGCAAAGCTCCATCACGTTCGAGCCATCGGGGGCATTGGCTATGGAGTAGCTGCGCCAGCGTTGGTTGCGTCGCTCGCCGATGGGCAGGTCCATCGTGATGAACTGCCCGGCCTTGAAGTCGAAGTGCTCAGTGCCCTCCACCTCCAACCAGAAGCGCTTAGTCGTCGGCGAGGCATCTTCGATTCGAACGATATTTCCGTTGTACCAGTGGGTCATTTTCTTTGTAAAATCAGTTCGTCAAAAGGCAAGAACACCTCGAAGCCCTTTTCGTTGAAATAGCGTCGGGTTTCTTCCGCCGAGCGGTCGCTGGTGGCCAGCACGAAGTCCCCGCCCCAAGCGCCGAGCGATTTTATTTCACCCCAAAAATCCCCGAAAAACAAATCCTTCGCTCTTGGCAGCCCAACCGTTTTACCCACCAATTCCTCGTGCTCTCGGATAAGGCCTTCGAATTCCGCCAGCGTTTGCGCAGCCAAAAACTGCCTCGTCAACTCCGAAATTTTTTCCATTGTGGCAGTTGCCTCCAATCCGCAATCCGCAATCCGCAATCTGTAATTCCTAATTCCCTCCCGGCTATCCTGTTTTTGGCCTAAATAAATGAAATACAGCGAGTTGTGAAACGGTGGGTGAAACTCGCAAGGCTCAAAATGCGGCTTTCCATTTTTCAGTTGGTACAAAATCGGCCCATCGGCCCCTGCACAGGCGATGTCGTAGCCTGACCCGCCGAAAGTGCGGGCCGAAAGCTCAAACGGGTCAACATCCGCCCACTGCGACACCAAATAAATCAAGGTGCTGCTCGTACCAAGACCCCAGAGGCGAGGGAAGTCGAGTCGGCAGTTGGCAGTTGGCAGTTTACCCCTTTGGGGT
>JAHEAS010000158.1 GCA_024642645.1 Saprospirales bacterium
GTTGGTCAACAAATGGCTTAAGCGTTTCCACAATAAAATCAACGTACAATGCGCCCTCACCTCCCTCATTGTAGTCTGGGTTCACCCAGGGCGCAAGTTCGTCAATACGCAGGGCCTCGCCGTTGTCGATGCCAACTACAATGCATCCGTAATCGCCTTGGGCGTGCAATTGGTTTAGTGATTCATCCACCCCCCATTCTCCGCTGAAACTAGTGGCCTGGTCAAACAGATTTTGCCCATCGTGCATGTACAACACCGGGTAATGCTTCTGTGTAATTTCGTAATCAGGCGGCAGGTATATCATGATGCGGCGGGACCGATTAAGCTGTGGCATGAAAAAATTGGCATCAAGTAGGTGAACATTAGCCGCAGCGGTGCTGCCTTGGCTGATGTCTTCCCATCCCGCTATTTGCACCTCGATAGTCGCAATGCCACCAGTGTAATTGTATTCACGGTCAGGCAAAAAACCACCGTTAGCTGTGCCTTCAACTGTCGCCCAACTCCCCCTCGTGAACTTGTACTTCATCACTCCAGTTGGAGGATTGATGGTAATTTGAAATTGACCATTGCCGAGGTTGTCCAAAACGGAGTTGACATCGGTGGGGTCCCAACCTTGAAAGCTGCCAGCGATATGGATTGATTCACCTGCTGGGGTATTGGCTGGGATGGCAGTGACTTTAATGGTTAGCTGCGCAAATAGATTTGCCGACAGGCACAGTGCGAGTAAAAATAGTAATCTGGTTTTCATACTGAAAGGATTGAAGAATTGAAGGATTGAAGAATTGTGGCAACTGTCGCCTTCAACCCTCCATCCCTTCAATCCTTATTTTTGATTTCTTAAAAAATGGTCGGCCAATACCAAGGCAGCCATGGCTTCAACGATTGGTACGGCACGGGGCAACACGCAGGGGTCGTGGCGCCCCTTGCCTTCCACTTGCACGGCTTCACCAGCTTCGTTGACTGATTCTTGTATTTGCACGATGGTTGCAACGGGTTTAAACGCTACCCGAAACGGAATGTCCATTCCGTTGGAGATGCCACCCTGAACGCCGCCGCTGTGGTTCGTGCGGGTTCGAACTTGGCCGTTTTCGTCAGTAAAAAAAAGGTCATTGTGTTGGGAGCCACGCATCGTGACACCAGCAAAGCCAGACCCGATTTCGAAGCCTTTACAAGCGTTGATACTAAGCATGGCTTTTCCCAAATCGGCATGAAGCCGGTCAAAAACCGGCTCGCCAAGACCGGAAGGGCAACCTTGAACCACGCAGCTCACGATACCACCAATGGTATCTCCTGCTTTTCGCACCTCACGTATCAGATGCTCCATTTGTTCAGCTACAACGAGTTCAGGGCAGCGTACGGGCGTAGCTTCGATATTAGAAAAATCGAGTTCTTCGTAACTTTTATCAAGGGTGATTTCCCCTACCCTACTTACCCATGCAGTGATGTTGATGCCTTTGGTTGCCAAAAATTGCTTCGCAACAGCTCCCGCAGCCACCCGGGCAGCCGTCTCACGAGCACTGGAGCGGCCTCCGCCCCGGTAATCCCGAAAACCATACTTGGCCTGATAAGTAAAATCCGCATGGCTAGGCCGGTACTTGTCAGCGATATGACTGTAATCCTTTGACTTTGCATCTTCGTTTCGGATCAGCAGTGCCAGGGGCATCCCGGTAGTTTTGCCGTCAAAAACGCCAGAGAGCAGCTCCACCCGGTCGGCTTCTTGCCGTTGTGTCACAATGGCTGATTGGCCGGGGCGGCGGCGGTCGAGTTCTTTTTGGACAAAACCTAGGTCGAGTTCCATACCTGCAGGGAAACCATCAATGACTACGCCGATAGCCGGGCCGTGTGACTCGCCAAAAGTTGTGATGCGAAAGATTTGTCCGAAGGAATTGCCTGGCATGTTTGAGTTGGCAGTTTACCCCATGGGGTTTGACAATTAGCAGAAGCAGACGGTGCATCGTTCAGTTGGCAGCGGCTGCTAACGGCAGAATTGAAAATGGGTGCAAAAGTACGGGAACTTGCTAGGGAAAAGGGAGGGCTACATGGCTTTTTTTCAAAAAAATAAATTCATTGCGTCAAATCACACAGCATTGCATAAGTTGCTCATAATCAGGTCGTTCAGAGGCCAACCTGTGAATGAATTTGTCACGCACCAAGCCATTTTGCAACACAAAAACACCTGGCATCTGAGTAGAATCACCAAGTCGTTTGGCCATTTCGAGTTCGTACCCAAGTTCCTGTTTGACCTTGTAACCCCGAATCCAAGTTTGGAGGCCATAAAGCTGGGTGAAAGAACCACGCTGTAAACCAAAAGCCCGGTAAAATTTTTGAGTAGGGTCGCAAACATAAGTAACACCATCCAGCTTAAAGCCCTGAAAATATTCGATAGCGGTGCCGTCATCTGCCATGTGAACAAAGACGATTTTTATACCGCTCTTCTCAATAGCTTTCCGGCGAAGCGAGAGGTCGTGTAGGGCTTCTTTGCAAAAAACACAGCCGAAATGCCGCAAAAATACCAGCATTACAGGGCCTTGGAAGGTAAGGTTATATACCGACGTGTCTTCGTTGGTTACCATCTCTTCCAACAACAGTAGCTCTTCATCTAAATCGATTGGCAACATAGCTTAAATTGATTTTTGTGAAAACAGTCAATTGCCGAAAGGGTTCAAAAAAAACCGGGAACGAAGACATTAAGCGTTCCCGGTTAATTATCGAAGGTCTTACTACCTTATTTTCTTACCACCGATTTTGTAAAGCGCTGGTTGTCAACGGTTAACACGACAGCGTAAGCCCCTGCTGGTAAATTTCGCAAGTCGAACTGGTCCGAAAAATCACCAGCAACTGCTTTACGAAAGGGTTTTTGAGCAACGATTTTTCCATCTTGCCCGAAAATTTGCAACTGGACATCCGCTGGGGTTGACAGGCGGAACATAACGTTTAAGAAATTTTCAATTGGGTTTGGGTAGGTGACGAAGCGGAGGTCGGCCAATTGGTAGTCGTCAGTGCCTGAGAGAGGGGTCGTGCCCATCAATAACAGGTCGTCAAATTCAAAATAGTAATCATCTGCCGAGTCATGGTGAAACGCTACATAGATTGTTTGCCCGGCGTAATCAGCCAAACTAATGCTGTGCGGCTCCAGTTTTGGTGAATGAGCAGGACTGGCCTCCGCTGGGTCGCCGGGTGTAAAATATTCCGTTAACGTAAATCCATCCGCATGGATATAGCCATTTGTAAAGGAAAAACTATCCAAATCCAAAGTGGCTCCGCCAGCGCCTAAAATAGCGTCCATTTCAGCAGCCCTGAAAACGGTTGTGATGTCTGTATCCGTATCATAAATATCTTGCGAGCCAGTAAGTATTTTAACGGCATAACCATCCAAATACCTTGGCCCTTGAAATGCCGCTGATTTCCAATGGAGGGTAGCTGTGTTGTCAACAATTTGCATGGCAGGGCTTATGAGCCAATTGCTGGAAGATGTGTCGAACCCTTCCAGATAGGATTGACTCAAAAAAGCATAGTTTGTATCAACGGCCGCAGTGTCTGGTTCAAAATCAAAATCCCAGAAAAAATTGCTTGGGTCTCCAGGATTGGTAGCTATGCCATCTTCATCAAAATTAACCCAAACGGAATCGGTTGTTCCAGGGTCCGGATAATCAGCCATTTCCGCACTTGGGTCAACTTGGAAGTCCATGAAAAACAAGGTGTCATTTTGCGAAAATAATCCAATTGAAAATAAGAGGAAAGCCCCTAATGAAGTGGTTTTGTAAATTAATTTCATACTAATTGATGTTTTATTAATAAAATATGAGTAGTCGTTTGCTAAGGTAAATATTAACAGGCGAAAACATTATAAACTGCCTAGATTTGTTATGTTTACAGCCAATTTTTAGAAAATTTCAAAATAATGCCTCTTTAATAAAATATCAAAAATAATGGCAGCAAATAGTATTTTCAGTGTAACAAGAAGTGGTTTCAAATACGGTCAAACCAACTTTGCTATTCGTGGGAATTCCAAAGCTTCAGTCGCACAAATTACACACGACGGCGACACTGTAAGTGTAAGCACCGATGGCAATTTGGGCATCCGTTTTTTAGGCATTGACACGCCAGAAATTAGCTTTGACTACCCTGGTAGGCGTGGCTTTTTGGGCTTAAACAACCCCGCTTGGGATGATTTTTTTACTGGTCCAGACTTGCAAGCTAAAATAAAAAAGTTTAGCCCAGAGCTAAAGGAACACCTGAACGCCGTTATCGGCGATGGTGTTGGTATCGCCGAAAATCACTACAAACATGCTGATAAAGGAAGGGAAAACCTGAAAAAGGAAATCGAAGACGATATGGCAGCAGCAGGTAAAACCAAGGATGATTTTATGTTTTTTCAAGCCTATGCAAATGAGTTTTTGGATACCTATGGCCGGCTGCTATGTTACCTGCGCCCACACCGGGATAATTTTAAAGGAAAAACGCCGGCAACTTCGGCCATTGATTACAATATCCGACAACTAGCTGGGGGCTTTGCTACACCTTATTTTATCTTTCCGAACGTGGACCCATTTCTCCGCATTTCCAACCCATTGGACAAGAAAATTATTTCGCCTGATGGCTTTTGGAAATTCATGACCAAAGCCTCAAAACTCAAGGGCGCCAGGGATGCCGTCAAAGGTGCTCGCAACCGAAAAGCAGGCATCTATAATCCGAAAGATCCAATTCGTCTGTTGCCAATGGAGTTACGCACAATAGCGAGAGGCAGCAAGCCAAACCGGCCAGTGATTGACCTTGGCCAACCGGGTGTCAATAAAATCCTTGACCCAGAACTGTACTTCACCATCGAAAATGTGGAAGACCGCTTTTACCTACCAGGCATGTTCACCGATTATTTTGTGATGGCTGGGTGGGAATTCGTTAAAGCGGTGTAAAATTCAAACTGAGCTTGATTTCATTACAAAAAAGGCGGCAACTCCATCCCGGAGTGCCGCCTTTTTTTAGACGCTTAATGCTCTATTTATTTACCAACTTCTTCAAACTCAACGTCGGTAACATCTTCTTTTGATCCAGCACCGCCTTCTTGGCCAGCATCGTGTCCATTTGTGTCCGCTGCACCAGCACCACCTTGCTGTTCTTGTGTAGCTTGGTACATGTCTTGGCTGGCTGCCTGCCATGCAGTATTGAGGCTTGCAGAGGCAGTATCAATACCTGCCAAATTCTCAGCTTTGTGCGCCTCTTTCAGCTCGTTTAAAGCTGTCTCGATAGCACTTACCTTGTCGGCAGGAATCTTCTCCTTGTATTCTTTCAACTGTTTTTCCGTTTGGAAAATCAGTGAGTCGGCTTGGTTCAATTTTTCCACCCGGTCACGAGTCTCCCGGTCGGTGTCGGCGTTGGCTTGAGCCTCCGCTTTCATGCGAGCAACTTCCTCTTTGCTAAGGCCAGTGCTAGCCTCGATGCGGATGTTTTGCTGCTTGCCAGTGCCTTTGTCCACGGCGCTCACGCTGAGGATACCGTTGGAGTCAATATCGAAGCTAACTTCCACTTGTGGCAAGCCCCTCGGTGCTGGCGGGATACCATCAAGGATGAACCGTCCAACACTGCGGTTGTCACGGGCCATCGGGCGCTCACCTTGCAGGATGTGGATTTCCACGCTTGGCTGATTGTCGGCAGCTGTGGAGTAGGTTTTCGATTTTTTCGTCGGAATGGTTGTGTTGGCCTCGATAACCACATCATACACACCGCCCATTGTTTCTATACCCAGCGAAAGCGGGGTCACGTCGAGCAGGAGCACGTCTTTGGTTTCTCCCGTCAAAACGCCACCTTGGATAGCAGCACCTACTGCTACAACCTCATCAGGATTCACGCCTTTATTTGGCTTTTTGCCAAAAAACTCCTCCACCACCGTTTGGATGCGGGGAATACGTGTCGAACCACCCACGAGGATTATCTCGTCAATGTCGTTGGCCGTTAGACCAGCATCTTTGATGGCCTGGCGGCAAGGCTCTATCGTACGCTTCACGAGGTCATCACAAAGCGCCTCGAACTTCGCACGGCTTAGTTTAAGCACGAGGTGCTTTGGCACACCGTCCACTGCCGTGATGTATGGCAGGTTGATTTCTGTTTCCGAAGAAGAGGAAAGTTCGATTTTGGCTTTCTCCGCTGCATCCTTCAAACGCTGGAGTGCCATTGGGTCTTTGCGAAGGTCAATGTTTTCCTGTGCTTTGAACTCATCGGCCAACCAGTCAATAATTTTGCGGTCGAAGTCGTCGCCACCGAGGTGCGTATCACCGTTGGTAGATTTCACTTCGAAAACACCTTCGCCCAGCTCCAAAACGGAGATATCGAAAGTACCACCACCAAGGTCAAACACGGCAATGGTCATGTCTTTGTGGCGCTTGTCGAGGCCGTAGGCCAAGGCAGCGGCCGTTGGTTCGTTGATGATACGACGAACTTTCAAACCAGCGATTTCACCAGCTTCTATTGTTGCCTGGCGCTGTGAGTCGTTGAAGTAGGCTGGAACCGTGATGACCGCTTCCGTCACCTCAGTGCCAAGGAAATCTTCCGCCGTTTTCTTCATTTTCTGAAGTACCATAGCCGACACTTCCTGTGGCGTATAAAGCCTTCCGTCAATGTCCACCCGAACGGTGTCATTGTCACCTTTCACCACTTTATAAGTAGTATGCGCCAATTCTTTGCTGATTTCAGAGTAGCGGTGTCCCATGAAACGCTTGATGGATGCCACTGTCCGTTGAGGATTGGTGATGGCTTGGCGTTTTGCGGGGTCTCCCACCTTCCGTTCCCCGTTGTCGAGAAAACCGATGATGGACGGCGTAGTCCTCCTGCCTTCGTCATTGGCAATCACGACAGGCTCGTTGCCTTCCATTACTGCCACACAGGAGTTGGTTGTTCCTAAGTCTATTCCTATTATTTTACCCATTGAGATGATATTTTATTTTAGTTCAAAAATGGTTTGCTTCTTCCCGACAATCAATGAATATGCCAGCCGGATTTGACTGACTTTTTGGTCATTTTTGGGCAAAATTTTGTGAAAAATGGCAGAAAAGCACGGTAAAACGGGTGACAAAACGGCAGAGGATGAGCGATTTCTGGTTGGTGGTTTAAAGTTTCAGAAACGCCTTTCAATTGATTTTTTGAAAAAATCTATCAATGAATTGGCGGCTTGGGTAGGAGTGAGCTTGCCTGCTAAAACGGCGGCTTGTGATTCCGCTAATTCAGCTTTTATCGCAGGTGACTCAAAGAAAAACCTATAGACTGATTGTTCTAGTTGCGAAGCAAACCATGTCCCCAATTGAGCTTTCCTATTTTCATAAAACCACCCATTCTCTTTCACAAC
>JAHEAS010000916.1 GCA_024642645.1 Saprospirales bacterium
CATTTCTCCCCAACCACTTCGCCTTTTTCATAAAAAAGCCAGCCAAAATAGGCCGAGGCAATGCTGAGGATGGTCAACACAAACTGCTGGCCGGACTGATAGAGCAGCTTGGCGGCGGCTCGGATGTCGGGGATTCGGGTTTCGAGCTTGCCCTTGTCTATTTTGAGTAGCACCCGGTGCAGTTCGTCGGGGAGGCCGAGCGAAGTGGTGACGGTTCGCTTGAGGATGTCCTTGACGACGGTGGCAATGCCGTCTTTTTCTCCCATCACAAAATCACGGGCGTAGGGTCGCACCACATCCAGCGGGTTCAGCGTGGCATCGAGGGTGGAGCAAATACCCAGCAGCAGGGTTATGGTACGGTTGAGCAAAACCCAGTCCTTTGGGATTTGGACAGTGCCAGCGATACCGCTCAGGCCGATGTCGTTGATGAGGTCAGTGAGGCTGTTGTTCAGCGGGTTCACTTTTATTTCCTTGAAGTTGAGGCCGTCCATTTGCACCTCGTTCTGGAGGAAATTTCGCATGGCGTCAATCATTTTCTCCGCCATTTCGGTGGCCTCTTGCCCTTTGGCGAGGAAGCCAAGCGTGCGTGCGGCATCAATCATGGCGTCCGTGTCGTTCTTTACTGCGGCTTCTATGAGTTTTGGAAAGCCTTTTCTAAAATTGTCGGACAGCTCGGCCACTGCCCCAAAATCAAGCAGCACGAGGGTGCTGTCCTGTTTTACCAAAATATTGCCGGGGTGCGGGTCGGCGTGGTAATAGCCGTCCTTGAACAGCATGTGGCAGTACATCCGCAACAGCCGGGTGGCGAGGTCACGGTGGTCAATATTCCAATTTTTCAGCTGGGACAATTCTGCGATTTTCACCCCATCGTGCCAAGTGGTGGTGAGTACCCTTCCGGTACAGTAGGCAGGGTGTACCTTCGGAATCACGAACTTTTCTTCGCTTCGCAAATTCTCGGCGATGCGCTCCATGGCGGTGGCTTCCTTCGCAAAATCCAGTTCCTCCTCAATCATCTGGCGCACCTGCGAATACACATAATCGAAGCCTTTGATGTCGTAAAACCAGTTGTGCAGCTTGACGAGCTGCTGCATGATATTGAGGTCCACCTGCGCCATTTCCTCAATGTTGGCGTGCTGCACTTTCACCACCACCTCCGTGCCATCGGGCAACGCCGCCCGGTGCGCTTGTCCAATAGAGGCTGAGGCCAGCGGTAGTTCATCGAAGCGGGCAAAAAGTTCCTCCGGCCCTTTCCCAAATTCCTTCAGCAGCCGTTCCCGTACCTCCTCGATGGGCCGTGGTGGTATCTTGTCCTGCAAGGATTCGAGCGGTTTCTGGAACTGTTCCGGCAGGAAATTGCCCATCACCGACAGCAGTTGGCCGATTTTTATGAACAGTCCTTTTAGCTCCAAAATGGCTGATTTCACCCGCTCGGCATTGCGAACATGCAGCGCCATTTGGCGTCTTTCGTATTTTTTCTTCGATAAAAAATATTTGAGGAAGGACAGCCACAGATAGCTGAGCATGACAGTGAGGGCAGTGCGGTAGGCTCGGCGGAAGCGCCATCCGGCGGATTGGGTTTTGTCTTTCATGTTGATTTTTGGTTTTGCGGAGCAAGGAAAGAACAAGGTAGTGAGGACTTGGTTTACACAAAAAATATGAAACAGTTGCCGTCATATTTCACGCCATCTATGTCCACCTCAAGGTTGTCGTCGCTTTTGTCATCGTCGAAGACGACCTGCAAAATCATGGCTGTCGCCTTGGTTCACGCCGCTTTTGTAATTGCGGAGCAACCCTCCTCGCCATGCGTGACAACACAAGCGACTTGGACAGGTCGCCTGCGGCGATGACAAAGGAGGCGACAACCGTGGCGAGTACAACCGTGGCTGACAATCTTGACCTAACTCTATTCTGCTACATTTGCTGCAATCCCCACCCTCGCATTCACCCACTCATTTGCTTTCAATTCGTGCATCATAAAATGCGCAAGGTCACCGGCATTTACCCACATCGGGCCATCGGGGGGGTAATCAAG
>JAHEAS010000159.1 GCA_024642645.1 Saprospirales bacterium
CTATGTTGCGGATGCTGGTTGATAAGGGTTGATTTAGTTGATAAAGGTTGATATTTAGCAGCTTGTGGGTAATATCAACCCTTATCAACCTCATAAACTCCATCAACCAGCTCAAGTCTTAAATTATCCGCAACTTGAATTAAACCTATCGCATCAACACCACATCACCGGCAACCATCTTTTTTGTGCCGTCCTTGAACTCCACCATAGCCTTAACCACAAACACGGCAGGATCCATCGGTCTGCCATCGTGGCGGCCATCCCAGCCATAGGCAGGGTCACTTGGTTGGAAATCATAAGCTTCGAAAACCATCTCGCCCCAGCGGTCGAATATCTGCATCTCTATGACACGCTCCACATCGCCTCCAGCGAAAATCATCATCACGTCGTTCTTACCATCGCCGTTCGGCGAAAAGACGTTGGGTACAAACACCTTGCCCTGCCCATTCACATAAATATAGGTCGTGTCGGACGAGCGGCAGGTGTTCACATCGGAAATGACGATGGTGTAACGGCCGTTTTCGGTCGGAGAAATAGAAAGAGAGTTCACCTCAGGCCAAACTTGGCCATTTGGGCCATACCAAACAATACTGTCTGGTGTGATACTAGCTTGCATCGTCAATGTGACGGACTGTCCGGGATTTACAAACTGGTCATCGCCAATCTGCACCAAAACCTCAGGTGGGTCAACCAGCTGGATCGTATCAACACCCATGCATCCATTGGAATCCGTGGTAGTCAGCACGTAGTCGCCAGCGGGCAGGTCTTGGAAGAAATCGCCCATCAGCGTATCGTTTAGCGTGTACTCGTATGGAGCGGTGCCTCCCGTTGTCCCAATCACTTTTATATACCCATCTGAGTAGCCAAAACAGGTTGGGTCTCCCAACTCCACTTCGGTCTCCAAGTCGGGGCCCGGGCCTTGCACGACATCGGCAGTTGCCTCGGCAGTACAGCCGTTTGGCGCCGCCACCGTCACGGTGTAGCTACCAACTTGGCTAGCGGTCAGTGTCGGGCCGGTGCTGGTCGTGGTATCCGGCAAAGTCCAGGTGAAAGTCGCCGAAGGTTCGTTCGAAGTAGCCGTCAGTTCGGTCGACTGTTGGCTGCAATTGACCGTTCCGCCAGTTGCAGCAACGCTCGGCGGAACGCCATTGTCCGTCACGAAAGTAGCCGCATCGGCGGTACAGCCATTCGGACCGAGGGCAGTGACGGTGAAGTCGCCGGGGATGTTCGTAGAAATGGTATCACCCATCACCACGTCCCCATTCGGGTAGGTCCAAGTGTACGTCACCCCAGGCATTGACGAAGCAGCTACCAAAATGGCAGTGGGTGTTTGACAGTTGATTTCACCGCTCGTGACCGTAAAAACGGGAGGCGTAGTTTCACTCCCTACCGCCGTACCGGATTGGCTCTGGCAGGCCGTCAAGTTGTCGGTCAGGGTAAGCAGATATGCCCCCGGTTCGCTGATGGTTGGGTTGGCGGAGGTAGAAGTGAAGCCGCTCGGGCCGGACCATTCGAAGCTGAAATCGCCACTGCCGCCAATTGGCAACCCCACCAATACCAAAGAGTCAACGTTGCAATTCAGCGTGCCTGGTGGCAAGATTTGCACGCTTGGGTCTTCATAGAAAACGACTGGTTGGCCGGGAGAAAGGCTAAAGCATGCACTGTTGAAATCTACCGTGCCACCCAAATCGGGGCCAACGGCTGGCGAGATGAAATAAGTCTGACCAATGTTCATAAGGCCGGACACAAAACCAAAACTACCCGTGGTATTGGTACCAATGACCGTTCCGAGCGTGGTGCTGGGGGTGGTATGAAGGATGAAAACGTGGAGGTCGTTGGGGCCAACAATTGCGTCGTTGTTGAAACTGGCAGCGGCCATTTCGCTCTCGCACTGGTTGATCAGTGCAAAATTAACTGTGCCTGGGTTGTTGACACAAGGGCACGTGAAGCTGCCACTGAGATTGACTTGCTGTGGGTTGCAGGTAGCCGCATCGGTGACTGTGAAGTCGTAAAGTTGGCCCGAAGGGATCAGACCCGATTGGAAGAAATTACCAACCACTGGGTTGCCGTTCACAAGGTAGGGCGGAGAACCGTTGGTAATGTTGAACTCAACAGTGTAGTAAAAATCAGAAGCGTCGCAAATTTCAGTAGCGGTCCCTATAACCAATTGGGGTTCAACAATTTGCTGAATGGTAAAAATATAAGTTTCAAGGCAGCCGGTGGCTGGGTTCAGCAAAGTAGCGTTGTAGTTGCCGGGAGCACTGTAGGTATTGCCGAGTAGCGGGAAACTCTCGCCCGGGCAGAGCGCGATAGTGCCGAGGTTGAAGGTTTCGCCAACACACGGCGGACAGGTGAATGACCCGCTCACATCCTCTGTGTATGTTTCACATTGTCCAACCACCTCCACAAGGAAGCTGTAAGATTGCCCCGATTGGATGGGAGAAGATGTGAAAGTGATGCCATTAAAAGGCTGGCCGTTTATTTGGACAAAGTAGCCGAACGATATCACATCAAAACTGACAGTGTACTCCGTTCCAGTGGCGTCACAGGTTTCCGCCAAGTTGGTGACAAATGGCGTCGGCTCCTGAACCCAATCGAAAACGAGCGCATGGGTGCTGGTGCAACCACACTGGTCGTTGGTGGTGACGGTGTAAGTGCCGGGCTGACAAAATGTTTCCCCATAAAAATCAACACACTCTCCAGGGCAAGCCTCCAATTGTTCGTTGGTGTTGTTGGGCATGCACACCGTCACTGTCAGTGGCAAAATGCCACATATTTCTGTATCTGGGATGATTTCGAGACACTCGGCCAGGCAGTCGTCCAAACAGGGCAGCGTATCCACGGGAACAGGTATCAATTCCACAGACACCTCGAAATCCATGCTGCCACCAGGTAAAATAGGTAGCGTATCTGGAAAAACAACGGTGATGGTCAGGCCCATGCTGTCGTTGTTTACGAAGACGGTACCCGCTGGCGTCACATGCCAGATGGTGTCGTACGCCAACATGCACGTATCGAGTTGTGGAATACAGGTCTGCTGGAATGCAATTGGACACCCACCAATCGGCAGCAAATCACAGATTGGTGAGGTAAACGTGTAACTCGCCGAGCCACCAGCACAAACGGCGGTTGGGCCAGTCACTTGGCCAGGCGTGTTGTCTTCTTGGTAAACGCTGCCGTTGCTCACCCCGAGGGTTGAGAGCACCTCCCAATTACAAACGTCTCCATTGATGCCGTCCACCATCAGGTAATAGGTTTCACCGGGCTGCAGGCCCATGACGGTAAGGGTATCCATGTTGCCATTGGCAATTTCAAAACAGGCTGCTTTCGCCGTAAATACTTGGCAGTCAGTTGTTTGTAAAACAAAAAACTCCAAGCCCATTGCGCCAGCACAACTGTTTACGTCAAGCACAAATTTCACGGTGTCTTCACAGGCCACGAACTTAAGCCACTGGTTGTTCTCGATGGTGCAGGGTATGACGGAATTCAGGTTGCCTGCCGAGTCGGGCAAGTAGCCGGCATTGGAGGAGCAGTAGCCGTTGAGATAGTTGGCGCAAAATGGCGGTGCTGTACCACAGGAGTCGGCAGGAGCGATGGGGGAGTTGAAGTTGGGGCAACTGGCAATGACTTGGGTCAGGGTGATGCTAGCCGTTGCGGAGCAGCCAAATGCCGTCGTTACAGTGACCGAATAGGTGCCAGGCTGGTCGGTGCTCAGGGTTTGCCCAGTGGTCATATCGCTCCAAAGATAGCTGGCAAAACCGCTGCCCGCATCGAGGATGGTCGTGATGCCGGGTGGCAAATTGGTTCCTTCCGAAGAAGTGATGGTCGTAGTGACCGCTGGCAGCACGGTGATATTTTGGGAGACGGTGCTGTCGCAGCCCTGCCAACTGGTCAGCGTGACCGAATAGTTTCCACTTGTAGTTACGTTTATCCCATTAAAATTGTAGGGTGTGGCTTCTTGGCAGATTTGAATCGGGCTTAAAATAAATTGAATGGGGGCTAACCAAGTTAGGTTGGCTTGTTCAGAAGCTTGGCAACCAAATCCATTGATGGCATTCACAGAAATAGTGCCCGGTTGCATGACCGTGACGGCTGGGCCGGTTTGGCCATTTGACCAAATAAAGAATGCGCTGGGGTCGCTCGAATTTGCGAATAATTGAAAAGGCTGAAATGCACATTCGGTTGTTTGGCCAGAAATGAAAACAAAGAACGGCGGCGATTGAAAGACCGATACAATAAATGTGTCAATGCAACCAGCTGAGTCTGGAGTGGTGATAGTGAAAGGCCCAGGGGCACATATTATTTGGCCGTGTACATTGATACACTCGCCGGGGCAAATCTGGTAGGATTCATAATTGGTATCGGATGCCCCTACGTTCACGTCTTTTGGGGGTATGTCGCAGGGGTCGTTGTCGAGGCAGATGGTTTCGCATTCATCAATTCCGTCGTTCAGGAAGATGATGGTATCCCAGGCTATCGGCACAATGTCGGCGTCCAATTTGAACTGCCCTACCGAGTCCCAGACCACTAGCACGTTGGTTCCAATATTGTCGTTGTTCACAAAATAGCCAGCACCGGGCGGAATGATTTGCCAGACCGTGTCCCAAGCTATTTCATCGTAAAGTGTATCCAAAAACGGTTCGCTGAATTTTTGCGGAGCAGGAGGGCAAAAGAAGTTGGTGCCGGGCGGACAGGTGTTATTTCCGGAATTGGCAGGTACTATTTTACAATCGGGCCCAGTAGCGGAGTAGGTAATTGGCGGGGAAGGAGTGATGGGTGAAGCCAGGCAAATGTCGCATTCCCCAGTGATGTTGCCGGGCGTAATGTCCTCCTGCAAAACACTGCCAGCACTCACGCCGAACAGCCCGGTCACCTGCCAGTTGCAGGCATCGCCGTTCACGCCATCCACCATTAGGTAGTAGGTGTCGCCGGGTTGAAGGTTGGTCACTTCTAGGATGCCAAAAGAGCCGGGCGCAATGGTTTGGCAGTTGGCCAGCACCGAAAAATTTTGACAGTCAAAAGTCCGAAGCACCGCAAACTCCATCCCGCCCACAGCGCTGCAGTTACTAACGCTAAGCGTGAAAGCCACGGAATCCTCACAAGCCACGAAACTAAGCCACTGGTTATTTTCAATGCTGCAATTTAGGACACTGGCCAAGTTACCGGGTATGTTAGCAGAATAGCTTCCGTTGTTGGAACAATAGCCATTGAGGTAGCTGGCGCAAAAAGGCGCAGCAGTGGCGCAGTCGTCACCCGGCGGTACGGGCAAGTTGTATTGCTGGCAATTGGCTGGACAAGGCTGTACGTTTACTTGCTGCAACTTGATGGTGCAACCAATTTGACAGCTGAGTTGCAGGCCATTGGCGGGCACCGTGTACGTTTGTCCACAAAAAAATACGACATCACCCACACAGCGGTCGATGGCAGGCAATATGTCTGTTTGTGGAACGCCAACAATGATGTCTAGCGGGGCAATGCCGATTCCTGGGCAACTCCCACAGTTGGCGAAGCAAAGGCAGTTGGGGTTGCTGAGGCTAAAGCTTACCGACACCTGCCCCGAAACTGGCTGGGTGAATTCCACTTGAACGGTTAGGCCATTTTGGCTGAGAAGGTCGGTGCCGGGCGGGAAGTTCCAATTCAACGTTGTGCAATCCTCCATCGGAAATGGCGTGGCACAAGTGCTACCTCCACCGGTGCAAGTGGGCGGCACGAGTGTGAACTCAAATGTTGTACCGGTGCAAAGCACTTGCGAAGCCGCAACAATGTACCCTTCGGTGCCTTGCCCACCACCAGCCGATAAGGTGTCAATGCCAGAAAGCACATTCACCGAATAGTCGCACTCGTCGCCGTCGAATCCGTCAATCATCAAGTAGTACACATCGCCTGGCACTAAGCCATTGGCAGTCAAAAAACCCGAAGTTCCCGGAAATATATGGGGTTCACAATTAGAGAGTGGGTAAAAATTGACACAGTCCTGCGTGCCGTATACGATGGCCTGCAGGCCTTGATTATTGACACATCCCAGTGTTTGCACTTCAATTACTGCAGTAGAAGAGCAGGGCACGAAACCAATAAACTGGTTGTTGTCCAGCGAGCTGTTTGGGCAATCAAATGTAAAACTGGCCGGCATTGAAACAACAGCTGAGCCAAAGACGGTATTGTGGTTTAAGTTGTTCAGGTCATATCCACAAAGAATGGGCGCTTGGTTGCAATCGGGGTCGGGCAAACAATTTTGAGCCTTTGCCCCAACCGACAGGATGCAAAACAACAATGGGAATACCGCTTTTTTCATAGAAGAATGGTGTTAACGTAGGATTACCTTGCCTCGTGCCACCGTCACTTTCGGTGTTTGGATATGGAAAAACGCACGCTCGAAGATAGGTTGTCCCGATTAAATTGGAATCCGGTTCAGTTAAAAATTGATTGCCTATTCAGCTGTTCATGCTATTCGAACAGACTGAAAATCAACTACTTAAAATAAATTATTTCCAACTCAAACAGGGTATTTAAAATATGGCTTAGCTGAACGCTCGCCAAAAAAATAGTGCAGCGGTTGGTATTACACTGCGAACGGAGAAACTTCCGACTGGTCTTTTGTCTGCCTGAAAAGGACTTCAATTTTTTGAAGCCAAAAAGGAGCTATCAGGCCTGAGTAAAAGGCTTTTCACCATAGCCAACTTTAATGTTGCCAAAAAGTGGTATCTCCAATCCAAATTCCAGTAACTTGGATGGAGACACCCCTGGTAAAAGCCTGTTAGGTTGAAAAAATATTCTGGTGCTAATTTTGGGCTATTTTTCCTAATAAACCGGTATCAGGGCTTATCATTATTAGTTTTGTCTAAAAATTGTCATTTAAAGAAGCATAGGCTGTAATGTAACAATTGCAAAACTTTTGCTCCGAAATGATAGACATAAAAGCATATTCCATAGACAGAAACTAAAGGCACGGGTTGGATGCTGGTTTCGTGCTAAATCTCAGGACTTTTCCGCTCGAGCCTCAAATTTCAGCCACGTTCATTTTAAAGACATCGCAGCAATTAAATGTTGCATTAGCAAGTTCCCTTTGAGTTTTATCCGCCAAAATATTTGGTAAAGTCAACAGGTGATTTTAGCTCAAAATCAGGAACTGGAGGGTTAGTTCCTACCCACCCAATACCCACTCACATCATCCATGTTTTTTTGAAAAAACAGCTCCCGATTGGTCATGTCGAAGGCGCACAGTTGGAAACTACCATCAGCATAACGGTCGTAAACGCAGCCGTTGTCAATGTTCAAGTATTGCCTGAAAGGCATCAATTCCAATTGGGTTTCGATTTCAGTTTGAACCACT
>JAHEAS010000160.1 GCA_024642645.1 Saprospirales bacterium
TCGGGGGGGTAATCAAGTTTTAGGTTGTACTCGCCTGTGGATGGTTCATCTTTTATTTGAGGAGGGCAGAGCATCGTCCAGCTGAGCGGCGAATTGGCGAGGTACTGCCAGGCTTCCATGTGCTCTATGGCCACAGCCTTGAAGGTGGAAGGATAGCCTGGCATTTGGTAGCGAAGCTTGCCCGCTTCTTGCGCTTGCAAGATGCCTATAGTACCAATGGCAATGATTCGCTTCGGCCCCTTCTTTTTCATGGCTTCCACGATGGTTTTTATGCCCAGCGAACGGGTGCGGTCAATGCCGTCAATACCGCCGCCGAGACAGGATAGTACAGCATCAGCACCTTTGACGGCGTCTTCCACATCGCCGTGGCTGAGTACGCCACCCTTGAAAAGTTCGAGCCGCTCCCGCTCGGTGCTGAGGGCTTCAAATACGTTTCGTCCAAAGGCCCGGACCTCGTGTCCGTGGGCTAGTGCCTCGTCAATTGCTCGTTTTCCGGTCATGCCGGTAGCTCCGAAGATGGTTATTCTCATGAGTTGATAAAAGTTTATGAGGGTTGATAAAGGTTGATTGGGTCATATCAACTACATAAACCCTTATCAACTCTTATCAACTTTTCTTAAGTATGAAACGTGACAATCTCCACGGGCGTCCCCCACATGAAAATGGACATGCCTTCGTCCACTTCCTTGACCGTGACGTTGATGGCTTTGCCAGCGTGTTTGAGTTGTTCCGGCATGTTGATGGCCCGCCATTCCCGACCGTGGTCGTCAATGATTCCCCAAAAGCCAGTACCTAAGTGCTGGAAAGTTACGATACCGTGAATTTTATGCGTTTTCATTATTTTATAATTTATGATTGAAAAATGGCGATTGGGGTAGGCTAAACTAGTCACAAATCACCAATTAACCAATCACTTCAAGGCCAGTTTTTCGATAGTCTCGTACAAATTCTCTATCAACTTGCTCTGTTGTTGAATCACCTTCGTCAATTCCGACATTTCCGTTTTCATATTGTTCTGCAAGCTGGCCGGGGCGGGTAGAAATGGGCTGATTTTCGCCCGGACGTACCATATTTCCCGCACGTCGCCGATGGGCACGTTGAAGGGCTGGTAAAACTCATTGTCGGAATGCAGCTCCAGACAGCGGCCTGTTCGGATTTGGTTGAACACCCGCTTGACCACCACATCGCCCCGAGTGACGATGACATAGACGTAATTGTCCTTCAAGCTCGTCTCCCAATAGCTCGGCTCCAGGAAACTGCACACCACCTTGTCTCCCTCAAAAAGCGTGGGCTCCATGCTGTCACCGCTCACGTCGAAGGAGCGGTGCGTGCCCACCTTGTACTTGTAGTCAGGCAGGGTGTAGGTGGGGAGGTCCTCGAAAAAAATGGGGTCGAGCTGCTCCCCAGCATAGCCCGCCTGTGCTGGCACGGGTACATGCACGATACGCTCGTCGTTGCTCACGTCCGTCACGAGTGTGAGGGTGCGAAAGCTCTTGTTTTCCTCGCCAGATACGAACATCGTACCTTCGCCCGTGAACAGGTAAACAGGATTAAAATCATACTCCTCCACCGCTTTGCGCAGCAGCTCAATGGTCACGTCACGGCGGCCTTTCAGTATTTCGCTCAGGCTTTGCGGTAGGTAGTCGAGCGTTAGGGCAAACATGCGGCTGGAGCGCACTTTGCCATCTTCCCGGAGCTTGTTGTGGCAGTTAATGAAGCGGTCGGTGATGATGCTATTCACGAGGTAGAGTTTTGGGTTTTGAGTACCGAGTTTTGAGTTGCGGGCTATCTGGCACTCGAAACTCAAAACCTAAAACTCAAAACTTGTACCGTGCGAATATAAGGGGATTGGTGATGAAAAGACATAGGGTTGTTGCAAAAAGGTGAAAGGTGCGTTTCGTTTTGCCTCCTTATCTTCGCACCGACAACTAGTTCAATTACACTGGACACAGATTTTCGCAGATTGCACTGATAAATTCTTCTTAAAATCAATACAGTCGGCGTAAGATAGTGTCGAAATCCAAATAAAATCGTTTCATGAAAAAACTCATCCTTTCCCTAACTTTTCTCCTCGCCACTCGGCTCTTATTTGCCGTGGAAGGCATGTGGTTGCCGCTTTTGCTAGGTCTTTTGAACCAAACCGAAATGCAGAGCCTCGGCATGAAAATGACCGCCGAGGACATCTACTCCGTCAACAAAGGCTCCCTCAAGGACGCCATCGTGCAATTTGGTGGCGGCTGCACGGCGGAGGTTATTTCTGGACAAGGCTTGCTGCTCACCAACCACCACTGTGGTTTTGGGCAAATACAGCAGCACAGCTCGTTGGAACACAACTACCTCGAAGACGGCTTTTGGGCAAAAACGCTCAAAGATGAACTCCCGAACCCTGGCCTTACCGTCACTTTCATTTCCCGTATTGAGGATGTGACAGCAGCAGCTTTGGCTGGCGTCACGGAAGACATGGACAAGAAAACCCGCCAAAGTACCATTGACAAAAACCTCGATGCTATTAAAAAGGCGGCGAAAATGGAGGCTTATGAAGAATCCATGATTCGCCCGTTCTTCAATGGCAACCAGTATTTTATGTTTGTCACCATCACTTACAAAGACATAAGGTTGGTGGGCGCTCCACCGTCTAGTGTTGGTAAGTTCGGGGCGGATACCGACAACTGGGTCTGGCCTCGTCACACTGGCGACTTTTCCATGTTCCGCATTTACGCCGACAAGAACAACCTGCCCGCCGAATACAGCGCCGACAACGTGCCGATGAAGCCCAAGCACTTCCTGCCCATCAGCCTTGACGGCGTGGCGGAAGGTGATTTTACATTGGTCTTCGGCTTCCCCGGCCGCACCAACGAGTACCTGCCGAGTTACGCCATTTCGCAGCTTGCCGACGTGCTCGACCCCGCCCGTGTCATGGTTCGTGACAAGACGTTGGCCATCTGGGACGGCGCCATGCGGGCCGATGCACAGGTGAAAATCCAGTACGCCAGTAAGCAGGCAGGCCTTGCCAATGCTTGGAAAAAGTGGCAAGGTGAGGTGCTCGGCCTTCACAAAACTGGTGCTGTGAAAAAGAAAGAATTGTACGAGGCCGATTTCAAGAAATTGGTCGCCATCAACCCCAAATTTGCGAAGTACCAAAACCTGCTGCCGCAATTCGAACAGTTGTACCGTGACATCACGCCGTATGCCGAGGCTAAGGCTTATTTCGACGAAATACTAGGCAGCAACGTGGAGCTGCTGCGCATGGCCAGCCGCTTTGCTGGCATCATGCGGGCCAACGACAAGAACGGCGAGGCAGGTTTTTATGAAGAAAAAAAGAAAGTACAGGATGGTCTCGAAGGTTTTTACAAAAACTACGGGCCAGAGATAGACCAACGTGTTTTTGCTGCGCAAATGGAGGTGCTGGTGAAAAAATTGGGCAAGGAATTTCAATCGGATTTGCTGGCACAAATGCTCGCCAATGCTGGAGGCAGCTATGAAAAATTGGCGGAAGACATCTTTAAGAATTCTGTGCTTACCAACCAAGCCACCGCCAATGCCCTGCTTGACAAGCCAATAGCTGAGGCCATGCGGGGCATCATGAGCGACCCTGCCTGCCAATTGTACAACAGCTTGCGGGACATTTATGTGCAAAGCATTTCACCCAAGTACAACGAGTACAACGACCAGATAGATGACCTTCAAGCGACCTATATGCGGGCGCAGATGGAGGTTTTTCCCAACAAAAAATTCTACCCAGATGCCAACTCAACCATGCGTTGCAGTTATGGCCAGGTACAGGGCTACCACCCACAAGACGCCGTGACCTACTCGCCACAGACCTACCTCGAAGGGGTGATGGAGAAGTACGTGCCAGGTGATTACGAGTTCGATGTGCCGGCTCGCTTAAGGGAGTTGTATGAGAAAAAAGATTATGGCCAGTACGGAGAGGGAGGCAAGCTGCCCGTCGGCTTTATCGGCTCTAACCATACCACCGGCGGCAACTCTGGCAGCCCGGCGATTGATGCCTACGGAAACCTCATTGGCCTTAACTTTGACCGGGTTTGGGAGGGCACCATGTCCGACTACAACTACGACCCGAGCATCTGCCGCAACATCATGGTAGATGCCCGCTACGTGCTGTTCATCGTGGACAAATACGCCGGGGCGAATAGGCTCATTAAAGAGATGAAGCTGGTACACCCGAAGAAACCTGTGCCTGCTGCACCGACGAAAGAGAAGGCGAGGAAGCCGCAGTTGAAGTCGCAGTCAGGTAGTATTAGGGAGGAGAAGCCTTTGGAGAAGGAGTGAGTCACTGGATAATTGCGAGCGCCGGAGTACGGCGCTCGCAATATTTAACTGGTTAGTCCACAAACAACATTTGTTGTTTGCAAAAATCGATACTAGCCAGAATGCTCTGCGTCAATCGACTTTTGATAACGATACCTTCTTGCTCAAAGAATAGATTGAGAATCTTCTTGTTTTCGTAATCCGTGAGTTGATTTTTTAGACTGACGATGGTGTTTAACAGGTCGTTGTTTTCTTTAGCAGCTTCCATCATTTGAGACAGCACCTTTCCCAATTCATCCTCAGCCACCAGGTTTTTCAGTTGGTAAGCAGATATTTGATGCAGCTTTGGTCTTTCCGGTTTTGTGCTGCCGACATTGTTTCTAGCGATTTCAAGAAACGAAACCATGTTTGTCGTCATCATTTTAGGCTCCGTTACGTTCTCTTCTGTCGCCTTGGCCAGCAACTCCCGAACCCTTAAATATAAATCGGAGAGATTAATCCATTCTTTGCCATTTTCAATTCCTTCTGCCAAGGCTTTTACCAAATAATGGGTAAAAACGCCCCGTTGCTCTCCGTCAATCATCTGCTCGTAAGTGACTTGGTCCACGCTGGCAGCAGTCATGATAAAGAAATTTTCCAGGTACAAATTGATAAAGGCAGCCTGCGAATGGCAGCAGTCCAGGATGACTATCACATTTGCTTTTGTATCGCCCAACGCATCATCCACGGCAGTGATAGGCAAGAGGTCATAGCCGTTTTTCTGCTGTGTTGCTGGGCTGCAAGCCAACTGGAAAACCTGGTCCTTGTCGACTGTGCTTGTGCCCGAGAAGTAAATAAAAATGGTTTCAAGGTCGGCTTCATTTACCAAAGCCCGAACGTTTTCAAGTATCAGGTCGCTTGGTGGATTGATGAGTGCAATCACATTTTCTTCTGGCATCCCAACCACCGGTGAGAGGAGTGTGCGTTTCAAATGCGCAATGTCATTCAAAACGCCGGGTAGTGCCGAGTTTATGGAAAAAGTACTGACACCTACCAGTAAGAACTTGGTCTTTACAGGGTCAAGTCGCTGCGGCTCTAAGGAATAGTGGTTTTGGCTGGACAATTGCTTTTTTGCAATTTTGATAGGCATGGTTCGGCAATTTTATGATGCAAGTTAGCGGTGATGGTTAAATCCAAAACTCCTTTTTAAAACAAACAAGTAAAACAACGTATTTCCCTCCATATTTGACCCCGCCATCTTGGCATTTTGCATATAGCTAACTGCAATTTAGATAAAACTTGAAACATGAGAATCATTCAGATATTCCTTCTTTTTACCCTATTCCTATTTGGTGCTACTTGCAGCAATAACGAATCCAATTCTTCGACTACTTCCCATGAACAAAACACCACGCTTGTTGGTGCAGATTCGGACGAGCATGGCTGCAAAGCCTCGGCTGGCTATACTTGGTCAGCGCTAAAAAACGAGTGCATTCGGCTATTTGAGTCCGGTATCCGCCTTGACCCGCAAGAGGCGATTGCTGACAAAACTGTATCGGTATTCCTGGTCTTCAAATCGGAAGACGACGATGCAAAAGGCGAGGTTTATATGCCGGGAGAAGGTTCTCCACGGCTTTTTGTGAAGCAAGCCAACAATGAAAACCAAGACGCTGGAACCTGGAAAAGCGGGAGTTTTACGCTTCGTTATTGGAAGGGAATGTACATTCTCGAAGATGCCAAGGAGGAAGTGTTGTACCAAGGTATGTGGGACAATAAATAGGCTTAGGTCTGATATCGAAATTTGAAAATCATAAATATACGGATGATTAAATTATTCCAATTCGCTTGCCTTTTGTCGTTGGTTATGTTCGAAGTGTCTTGCAACAATGAACAAACTGAGAAAACCCATCTCCAGCCAACAATTCTGTAGCTGACAATAGCATCCCCGATAGCATGGTTGCAGCAGAAAGGATGGATTGCAACGGTCAATCGTCATGAACGACTTGCATCTCAACTTTTGAGCAGGGCATTCACCTCCAGCCAGTGGACTCTTTCATGGAAAAACAATAGTTTCTTTCGTGGTTTTTAAGTCCGACGAAGACGACTCTCAAGCGGAAGTATTCATTCCCAAGCAAAAAAGCCCTGTAATTTTGGACAAGGCGACTCAAGACGGCGCCGGCACTTTGAAACACGATGAGCTTACCTTGAAACAAGCGAAAGGTATGTACAAATTGGAAGAAAACGGCAATCGAGTCTTTTACAAAGGAGGCCGAAAGGCGTTGACAATGAAGATTACTAGCCCATTTGGATAGCTAATTGGAATGCAATTACTTGGCATTCTCCATGCTATCTATGCCGCTTTTTGTATATTGATTCCCTACCTTCGCAAAAAAAATTAGCCTTTTATCAACCTTAACAATGGGCCAGTCTCGTCACTGGACTCACTTTCTTCATCAAATTTTCATTTAATAATGAGTAAAATTCTTTACACACTTACTTTGTTTATTTTATTGTCAATAACTGGCTTTTCACAAAACCCCGGCGAACTTGACCCCTCTTTCAATGGCACCGGCATCATAAAAATGGACATTTCCGGCGGCAGCGAAACCAGCCACGGTATCGCCGTGCAGCCTGACCATAAAATCGTGGTATCCATGGCCGCCGACTTCGACCCTGCTAGTCTCAGCTTTGACTTTGCTGTAATGCGCTTCCACGAAAATGGCCTAGTTGACTCTACCTTTGGTGTCAATGGCGTTTTTCATTACGAAAATACCCTCGGCTCCGACATACCCTACAATCTTCGATTGAACGCCGATGGTACTTTATTCGTAACGGGTAGCTATTCCCAAACACCTAACAATACTGAGTTCATGGTGATAAAGCTCCTTGGTGACGGCAGCCTTGATTCTAGTTTTGCTGCAAACGGCGTCCTCATCCAACCCATTAACGTGGGACAAGACTACGGCCGTGGACTCACACTGGATGCCAGTGGTAACCTCATCGTTTGTGGCTACAGCCACACGCCAGGATTTAATTATCGCCATAATGTACTATGTCGTTTTAGTTCAGCAGG
>JAHEAS010000161.1 GCA_024642645.1 Saprospirales bacterium
GGTGACTGCCCCACTGGTGCCAGCCTTGAAAAAATTAGGCATCCGCTCCGTCAACCTGAGCCTCGACACGCTCGACCCGCAGCTTTTCCATGAAATCACCCGCCGTGACGACTTTGACAAGGTGATGAAAACCTTCGAAGCGTTGCTCTCGCACGGCATTTCTACCAAGATAAACGCCGTGATGATGGAGGGCAAAAACGACCACGACCTCTTGCCATTGGCCATGCTCACCAAGGAGCATCCCGTGGGTGTCCGCTACATTGAGGAGATGCCCTTCAACGGTGGCGAGGCGCACTACGACAAACTCTGGTGGAGCCACCGACGCATCCTCGAAACATTGCAAAACCATTTTCCAGGCTTGGAGAAAATACCCGACCCACCTTCTTCCACCTCTTACAACTACCGAATCCCCGGGCACAAGGGCACGGTTGGTATCATCGCTGCTTATAGCCGCACGTTTTGTGGCACTTGCAACCGCATCCGCCTAACACCACAGGGTCTGATGAAAACTTGCCTTTACGACGACGGCGTTTTCAACATCAAAAACCTGCTCCGGGCAGGAGCTACCGACGAGCAACTCGGCCACGCCGTGCTTGAAGCACTCGGCAACCGGGCCAAGGACGGCTTTGAGGCGGAGGGACGCCGAAAGTTTGGCTTGCCAGTGTCGGAAAGCATGGCGACAATTGGGGGATAAATTTGTAATTGGGGAATTTTTAACAAAAAATTAGTTGCCTTCCACGTGCTTTCTATGTCTCAAGAATTGAACAACTTATTTCGCAAGCTAAAATGCTTTCCACAAGCCGCCATTTGAAGAATGAACCTCGCAATTGATATTGGAAATACCCGTACCAAAATCGCTGTATTTGATGGCGATGAATTGCTGCACAACGAAGTGTGGGACGAACTGACTTTGCCTGAAGTAAAGCAGTTGGCATACAACCAAAAGGTGGAAAAAATCATCCTTTCCAGTGTGTCGAAGCAGTCGGAGGAGGTGATGACGTTTTTGAAAACCGAATTCGCCTTCTTGGAACTCACGACAGCAACGGCGCTACCCATCCGAATCCGATACAAAACGCCAGAAACACTTGGTAAAGATAGGATTGCCGCCGCCGCAGGAGCAGCCCATCTTTTTCCAAAGCAATTCTGCCTAGTGATTGATGCTGGCACTTGCATCACCTTGGATATGGTGAGCTCGGAAGGCGAATTTCTTGGCGGCAATATTTCGCCGGGCATTGAGATGCGGCTGAAAGCCATGCACCACTTCACGGCAAGGCTTCCACAGGTAGCCAGAACGGCGAATTTACCTGACGAACTTGGAGACAGCACCGAAAATGCCATTAGAAATGGCGGCGAATTGGGTGCTTTGTTAGAAATTGAGGGCTTTATTCGGCACTGTATGAAGAAATATCGCCCACTTCGGGTTGTTTTGACGGGTGGCGACGTTGATTTTTTTGTTAAACACACCAAAACCAAGATATTCGCGCACCAAAATTTAGTCCTGTTGGGATTGAATCAAATTTTACAACATAATGCCAAACTTTTTGAAGGATTTTAGAGGATGCTTGAACACGCTGCCTTTGCTGTTTTTAACCACTTTGGTACTTGCACAGCCCAAAGACAATTCGCCCTATACCCGTATTGGGTTGGGTGAAACCATCACCAACTCGCTTTCATCTGCTGGGTTTGCCGGGCTTTCGGCGGCCTACAACGACCCCCTCCACATCAACCTGCAAAACCCTGCAGCTTATGGTTGGCTGAAAACAGCAACTTTTGAAGCTGGTTTGTACACAAAATATTCCAAACTGGAACTTGGTAGCGAAACTGCCCAAAACTGGTCGGGCAACTTGAGCCATCTGGCTTTGGCTTTTCCGATGCACAATGGCCTAAACGATGTAATGTCCAAAAAGCAGCGCAAACTGCACTGGGGCATGAGTTTCGCTTTGTTGCCAAACTCGACCGTGGGATATGATATCGAAACCACGGCAATCAGCTCAGGACAGGACACTACCAGGAACCTTTACCAAGGTTCAGGCGGCACCAACAAGTTCCTTTGGGGCAACGCCGTGAACTACAAGAACTTCTCGGCTGGTGCCAATGTCGGCTTCATGTTCGGGCAGATAGAAAGTACAAGGCAGCTTGACTTCTTGGATTTGGACAATGCCTACGCTGATATTTTCAAGGACAACATCAGTGTGCGTGGCTTCGTCTGGTCACTCGGTGCACAGCAGCAAATCGTCTTGGAACCCGAAAAGAAAGACCAGGAAATCTATACAGGCAAATCACTGATTATTGGTGCCTATGGCAATAGCGCCACCAATTTTGATACCCGGAGCACTTTTCTTCGCATGAGGTACAATCCAACTACGGTCCACAGGGACACGCTAACCTTTGAGGAAGACAAAGCAGGTACCGGTAAACTGCCCGCTGAGATAACCGTCGGTGTGATGTACCAGAATCCCGGCAAATTTCGCTTGGGAGCTGAGTACTACATTGGGAAGTGGAGCAATTACGAAAATGAAGCCAAGCCAGAAACGCTTTTCGACAGCCGCCGGATTGCCGTTGGTGCCGAGTACATCCCGGACATTTCATCGTACAACAAATACCTTAATCGCATACGCTACCGGGTTGGGGCTTACCACCGCACCGACCCACGCATCAATGACCTCAAGCAATATGCATTGACGGTCGGGTTTGGATTGCCAGTAATTTTGCCGAGACAACAAACTTCTTTCGTCAATCTTGCCTTTGAATTTGGCAAGTACACCACGGCCGATGCTATCAAGGAGAATTTTGTGAAAATGTCGCTTGGATTCACTCTAAATGACAGCAGTTGGTTCTTCAAACGCAAATTTGGATAGAACCCGCTGGGCAGGTTTCAGCGCCATATTGTGGGTGTTTTTTCTAAGAAAAAACACCCTAATCGGCAAGCTGGCTGCAAGCGGTAAATCATACAAAACTTAAACATCTAATTATGAAGGATTTAGTAAAGCTTATTGTCGTTGCTCTTGTTGCAGGTGCTGGATTTTCGCCTGCTTTTGGCCAATGTGAAACTTGGTTGAAATCACCCGATAAGGATGCACTGGAAGAAGCACACGTGCTTTACCGTCAGTTTTTGAAAACGGACGAGTATGACAAAGCTTTTCCATATTGGGAAAAGGCGTACAAAGGCGCTCCCGCAGCCGATGGCCAGCGTTCCATGCACTACACGGATGGCCGTAAAATTTACCTTGACAAATTTAAGAAGGCGACCGATGAGGCCAAGAAAAAGGAATACGCCGCCATGGCACTTCGCATGTTCGACGAACAAGGTCAGTGCTACCCCGATGAAAAAGCGAATGCCATGGGCCTGAAAGCTTACGAGATGTTTTACACCATAAATTCACCCTACCCCGACACAAAAAAAGCGTGCGAAGAAGCCGTTAAGGCAGGTGGCAACAATACGAGCTATGTGGTTTTCCAACCTTACACTTCTATCGCTGTCTGGCAGTTCCAGAACAAGCAAATGACTGCCGAGGAAGCAAGGAATATCTATACCAAGCTGAATGAAATAGCGGATTACGGCATCGCCAACAACACCAAACTATCCGAATCCTTCAAGCAAGCCAAGGAGGCAATGAACGCCAGCTTTGCTCAAATTGAAAATGAAATTTTCGATTGCAACTTTTTCAAAAGCAAACTGGAACCGGACTACCGTGCCCACCCAGATGATACCGAGGTAATCAAGTTTGTTTACAACAAGCTGAAGCAGCAAGGCTGTGCGGATGAAGACCCGCTGGTAGCCGAGTTGAAAGGCCGTTATGAAACGATTGTGGCTGCCGAAAACGCCGCCAAGATGGCTGCCTATTACGAAGAAAATCCGGGAGACTACGGTGTTGCATTGTTCAAAGAAGGCAAGTACAATGAGGCACTAACAAAATTCGAGCAGGGCATTTCAAAAGAAAAAGCTGGAGGAAACGACAATGAAAAACTGGCCAACTACTACTTCTATATGGCCTCCATCGAGTTTCGCCAACTGAACCGCTACTCTGCTGCTCGTGAGGATGCTCGCATGGCTGCCAAGTACAAGCCAGGATGGGGTCAGCCCTACATGCTCATTGGCGACATGTATGCCTCCACCAGCAACTCCTGCGGCAACGATGCCTTCGACGCTTCATTGGCCGTATTGGCAGCTGTTGACAAATACTCCTATGCAAAATCCATTGATGGTGATGTAGCTGGTGAAGCCAACAGCAAAATCGGCCGGTACAGCGGCTACTATCCGAGTAAGGAGGAAGCCTTCATGCGTAAATATACTGAAGGCGCTACCTTGACTGTACCTTGCTGGATTGGGGAGACGGTGCGGCTTCGACTCCAATAAACACCTAAAAATCACTGAGAGGAAATGAACATTTCCGAAGCCCCGTTCTTATGTAAGCACGGGGCTTTTTTGTTTTTTTGTGAAATTATTCATTCAATTCGAAAAAGCTCAAAATTCAACACCGATGATTACCAGACTTCTTTCCGCATTTTTTGTTTTGTTACTGCTTGCTGGCTGTACGCCAAAGACACCAAAAGCTACTACTGAAACACCTACCAAACCGGTGAAGGACCCAAACAAACCTTGCAAGACTTTTGACGATGCCCCCTACCCCGACAAGGCCCTGGAGGAATTCGTTTTGTACAAGGATTTCCTGAAAGCCAATGACTGGAACGGTGCATGGACGAAATGGCAGTACGTTTACAAAAACGCTCCCAATGCCGATGGCAAACGCTCCACGGTTTATACCGACGGCATCAAGTTCTATGAGCATTTCATGGAGATGGATTCCACCAAAAAAGAGGAATCCATCTCCGAGATTTTCAAAATCTACGACGAAATGGAGAAGTGCATGGGTGATGGTGGCCATGTTACTGGACTGGAAGCCTTTGACTATTTTTTTAAATACCCCAACCGAATTTCCAAGGAGGAACTGTACAAGCTTTTCAAAAAATCCATCGAAATGGATGGCGGGAAGCCCAGGTATTTCATCCTGAATCCGTTCACTTCAGTGCTTGTTGACTTGGCACAGGAAGAAAAAGTTCCATTGGCTGAAGCCCAGAAATACAATAAAATCATTCGGGATGCCATTGAAACAGGCTTGGCCGAATGCAAAGGAAAGGACTGCGAGAACTGGCAAATCATTAGCGAGTATGCCCCTTTACGGTTGGAGGCACTGGAATCAATCGAGGATTTTTACCCTTGCAGCTACTACAGCGACAAGTACTACCCACAGTTTGAGGCAAATCCAAAAGACTGCGAAACCATCATCAACACTTACAGCCGCATGAAATGGGGCAAATGCGACGACAACGACCCCAAGTTGCAAGCTGTGAATGCCGCCTACCTCGCCAACTGTAAAAAGCCGGACGACGATGCCCCTTCCTGCAACGAACTTTTGCGGAGCGGTAAATACCGTGACGCCGTGAAATGCCTGGAAGACGCCATCCCGAACATCAGCAGCAACAGCGACAAGGCGAAATACAATTACCTCATCGCCCAGATTTACTTTGCCTACCTGAAAAACTTCCCGAAAGCCAGGCAGTACGCTCGTGAGGCATCACGGCTGCGCCCAGGCTGGGGCGACCCGTACATCCTGGTTGGTTTGCTTTATGCATCCAGTGGGCCGCTATGCGGGCCTGGCCGTGGCTGGGACAGCCAAGTGGTCGTTTGGCCAGCCATTGACCAGTGGCAGAAAGCCAAGTCCGTTGACCCAAGCGTGAGCGGGAAGGCCAACGGGTACATCAACCAGTACAGCCAGTACATGCCAGCAAAAGATGAGATTTTCCTGCGGTTGAAAAAGGAGGGGGATTCCTTCTTTGTACCCTACTGGATTCAGGAATCAACAGTTATTCGGGCGAAGCCGTGATATCCTAATTTGCTTTCCTAAGAGGCTCAAAAATTGAAAAAAGGGCGCAGCACCACTCCGGTACTGCACCCTTTTTTTTTTACTCAAAACACTGAATATCAGCGAAACAACTGCGCCATATCCACTTGCTTGCGGATAATCCCCTCCAACTCGGAGATGCTGACCCGCTGCTGCGCCATGCTGTCCCGCTCCCGGATGGTCACGGTGTCGTTTTCCAGCGCCTCAAAGTCCACGGTGATGCAGAACGGCGTACCAATGGCATCCTGCCTACGGTAGAGTTTGCCGATGCTGCCCGTGTCATCGTACTGGCCGGGGAAGTTGAACTTCAGTAGGTTGAAAATGGATTTTGCCTTTTCGACGAGGCCCGGCTCATTGCGCTTGAGCGGCATCACGGCGAACTTCAGCGGGCTGAGTGCCGGGTGCAGTTTCAGCACGTCACGGGTGTTGCCTTCGCCATCGGCACTGTTGCCAACTGCTTCTTCCACAAGGGCATTGCCCATCATGGCAAGGAACATGCGGTCGCAACCGATGCTAGTCTCCACGACGTAGGGTACGTAGTTTTCGTTTGTCTCTGGGTCGAAATACTGGAGTTTTTTGCCAGAAAGCTGCTGGTGTGCACCGAGGTCGAAGTCGGTGCGGGAGTGGATGCCTTCCAATTCCCGGAATCCGAAGGGGAACTCGAACTGGATGTCCACGGCGGCATCGGCGTAGTGCGCCAAGTTCTCGTGGTCGTGGAAACGGATTTTATCAGGCGAAGTGCCAAGCGCCAGATGCCACTTACGGCGAGCCTGTTTCCAGTAGTCGTACCACTCCTGCTGCGTGCCGGGTTTGATAAAAAACTGCATTTCCATTTGCTCGAACTCCCGCATGCGGAAGATGAACTGCCGTGCCACAATCTCGTTGCGGAACGCCTTGCCAATTTGCGCAATGCCGAAGGGCAGCTTCTGGCGGGTGGTTTTCTGCACGTTGGAGAAGTTCACGAAGATACCCTGCGCCGTCTCGGGGCGGAGGTAGAGCTTCCCTTCTTCACCGGCGATGTTGCCCAACTGGGTGTTGAACATGAGGTTAAACATGCGCACCTCCGTCCAGTTGCGGCTGCCGGTGTCAGGGTCGGCGATTTCCAGTTCTTCGATGAGCGCACCAAGGGCGGCCATATCGCCGTTGCGGAGCGCTTCGTTCATGCGGTTGTTAATGTCGGCGGCCTTTTGAAGGTACTCGGATACACGGGGGTTGGTTTCCCGGTAGAGTTTTTCGTCAAAGGATTCGCCAAAGCGTTTCTTGGCTTTTTCAACTTCCTTGTCGGCCTTCTCTTCCAGCTTTTCAATCACACCCTCAATGAGCTGGTCGGCCCGGTAGCGGCGCTTGCTGTCCTTGTTGTCAACAAGCGGGTCGTTGAAGGCATCCACGTGGCCAGAGGCTTTCCAGGTGCTTGGG
>JAHEAS010000917.1 GCA_024642645.1 Saprospirales bacterium
CTCATAATGCGCCAAAATCCCCTCCTTGATGCGCTCAACTCTGTCTTGTCCGCCATCGCTGGAGGCGGCACGGCGCAGGTCTTGGTCACGCAGGAACGGCACGGCGGCGACCAGGGCCTCCGGGTTGCCCTTGTCGTCGTTGAGCACGATGATTTGGGAGTTGGGGTCTTCCGTGGCTGCACCGACCACATGCACATCGAGGAGTTGGAGCAGCTCACGGGGGGCATCCAGCATCTGCGGGGAGTCGTGGTTGCCGCCTGTGATGACGACGTGGCGGCACTTGGTGCGGATGATTTTCTTCAAAAAACCGTAGTACAGCGCCCTCGCATAGTTTGGCGGATTGCCGATGTCGAACACATCCCCAGCGACGATGAGCAGCTCAACGCCTTCATTTTCAATGACTTGCACCAACCAATCCAAGGCGAGCCGATGCTCCTCCTCCCGGTCACGGGAGATGAACTTTTGGCCAAGGTGCCAGTCGGAGGTGTGGAGGATTTTCATGCTGCCAAGGTAGGGGAATAATAGAGAATTGAGAATTGAAAATGAGGAATGGGGAGCGCTTTGAGCCTTATTAAATGGCTGTAAACAACATGGTCCAATTTGTATCCCAAAGCTTATTTGCCTCATTACCGATTTATCACAACCGATACGATTGCTCAAAGCAATCGTATCGGTTGTGGATACTACTTCCTCACGAACATTCCATCCAGCACCTCCCCATCAAAATCCCCATAAGGTGCATCGTATAATTGCTGGTAGGCGGAGGTGAGGAACACCGTTTGCGCAGCAGAAACAACGGTACATGCAGTACCAAGTTGATTATTTCCTACCGCACCAGCGTCGTGCCACCCCGATAATTCACGCTCACGTCATCAATAAAATCCACCTCTAAGTACCAGACATACACCCCAGCGGGCATGTCCTTCCCTTTGAAAGTGCCATCCCAGCCTACGCTTGGGTCGTTGATGGAAAAGTTGGTGGCCTCATACATCCGCTCACCCCAGCGGTCGAAAACTTGGAACAGCTTGATTTCTTTGACCATTTCGCTACTGCCGTGAACATGCAGCAGGTCGTTCAGTGGGTTGCCGCCTGTGCCGGGCGCAAAACCTGTCGGTACTTGAATATCCCGCAGTTCTCGCACGAAGATGTTGATGAGGTCTTCTGCAGTGCAGCCGTTCTCATCCGTCACGGTGAAGGTCACACTGGCCGGGCTTACCACGATAAATTCTCCAATGCGACTGGATGAATCCACGGGCTGCAACAGCGGATTGTTCGATTCCCAGAGGTACATGGCCGTGCCGGGGTTCGTCAGGTGGAGAATCTCAGGGTCGAGAATCAGGGTCGAATTGTACAGCACCAGCGTATCAGGGCCAAGGTCAACGGTCAGCAACTTAGGCTCACCGACGTAAATTTGCTCCTGTACCCATTCACAGCCAAAAGCGTCCTGCACGATTATGTCGTAGAGCCCAAGGTCGAGGCGGGTGAAAACAGTGGTGCCGCCGACTGCTTCGTCGTTGAACCAGATTTTATACGGTGGGTTGCCGCCCATCGGGATAACCTCGATACGGCCATCTTTTTTACCAAAACAAGTGACATAGTCAACAGCCAATTCAGCCGTCAGTGCCGATTCTTCCGTAACGCTGATGGAGTCCAAGACTTCGCAGCCTGCGACATCCGAAACTGTCAAATAGTAAGTTCCTGCCGCAAGGCTATCCAGGTTTTGAGAAGTGGAAGTAAATCCGTTTGGCCCAGTCCAGCCGTAATTGAAAACCCCAGAACCGCCTGTCACAGTTGTGTTGATGGTGCCGTCGCTGCCACCGAGGCACCGAACGCCCTGCTGCGAAAGCTGTGTGACCACTGCCATGTCTTCACCCACGGTTTCGGAGATGGTGGCAGTGCAGCCATTGGCATCCGTCACCGTGACGGTGTAGGGGCCAGCGCCCAATCCTGTCAAATCTTCCGTGGTATTGCTGTTGTCCCAAGCGAACTGATAGCCGCCACTGCCGCCCACCACCGTCAAGTTTATTTG
>JAHEAS010000918.1 GCA_024642645.1 Saprospirales bacterium
ACCTTCCTCCGCAATTCAATTCTCGCCAGTGGCGGCATGGTCATCGGCATCAACTGGCTGACGGGCTGCAAGAACGCCTCCGGCGACGCAGCGTTGACCCTACCCAAGGAATGGTTCAATTTCAACGCCTACCTGAAAATCGGGGAGAACGGCGTCGTGACCATCTTCACGCCCAACCCCGAATTCGGGCAGAACGTGATGACCTCCATGCCCATGATTGTAGCGGAAGAACTCGACGTGGACTGGAAAAACGTCCTCGTGGAAATGGCGCCGCACGACCCCGTCAGTTTCCCGCCTGCCGCATTTGGGCAGTTCACCGGGGGCAGCCGGGGCATCATGTCGAAATGGGAGCCGCTTCGCAATGCGGGCGCTGCTGCCCGACACATGCTCAAAGAAGCAGCCGCTCAGGCATGGCAAGTTCCTGCGGACGAAATCACCACCGAGGCAGGTGTTTTGAAACATGAAAAAAGCGGCAAGTCCGCTGGCTATGGCGAAATGGCTTCGGCTGCTGCCAAAATCCCCGTACCGGAAAAACCCGTGCTGAAGGAGGTGAAGGATTTCAAAATCATCAGCACCTCCCGTAAGAACGTGGAGGGGCTGAAAATCGTGACCGGAAAGCCCATGTTCGGCGTGGACTACCGGGTGGACGGCATGCTCATCGCCATGATTGAGCACCCACCCGCATTCGGCATGAAGCTGAAATCCGTGGACGACTCCGCAGCCCGTGCCATGCCGGGCATCAAGGATGTTTTTACCATAAAAACCTACAACGACGGCTACGAAAAATCCATGTTCGACGCCAACGCCTTCCCCGAACTGGTCGCCATCGTGGGCAACAGCACTTGGGAGGTCATGCAGGCCAAAAAGGCGCTGAAAGTAGCTTGGGAGCCCATCACCGCCTACAAAGAGACGGTCGCAGGATTTGGTGGAAAACAGGTTGTGAACGTTCCCGCCGGACTGGAAAATTCAACCGACCACCACGCCAAAATGGAAGCATTGGCAGCCAAGCCCGGAAAGGTCGTTCGCCGGAATGGCGACCCGGAGGCGGCCTTCAAAAAGGCAGCAAAGGTCATCGAGCGGAGCTATTCCTGCCCGCACCTCGCCCACAACTGCATGGAGCCGATGAACTTCTTCGCCGACGTGAAAGGCGATAAGGTGAAAGTGGCCGGGCCGTTGCAAGCCCCCGGTATCATCGAGCCGACGCTGGCAGCCCGCATGGGTATTCCCGTTGAGAATATCGAAATCGAAATGACCCGCATGGGCGGCGGTTTCGGACGGAGGGCTTACTCCCACTACATGGTCGAGGCAGCGCTTATTTCACAAAAAGTAAATGCCCCCGTCAAACTGATGTACACCCGTGAGGACGACATGACCAACGGGATTTACCGCCCCGCCTACCACGCCACTTACCGGGCCGCTTTGGATGAAAACAACAACCTCCTCGCCTTCCACGTGAAGGCGGGTGGCATTCCTGAAAGCCCACTTCACGCCGACCGTTTCCCGGCTGGCGCCATTGACAACTACCTCGCCGAAGACTGGACGATTGATTCCAACATCACCATCGGTGCGTTCCGGGCGCCGAGGTCGAACTTTATCGCCGGGGCCGAGCAATCTTTCCTCGACGAACTGGCCGAGGCCATGGGCAAAGACCCCATCGAGATGCGTTTGGAATTGCTGAACCGGGCAAAGACCAACCCCGTCGGCGAAAAGAACGACTACGATGCAGCCCGCTATGCGGGAGAGCTGGAACTGGTGAAGGAAAAATCAAGCTGGGCAAGTCCTCCGGCCAACATGAGCCCCACAGGGACAGGCCGGGGCGTTGCCGCCTATTTTTGCCACAATACCTACGCAGCGCACGTGCTGGATTTGACGATTGAAAACGGCAAACCTGTCGTTCAGAAAGTCACCAGCGCCATTGACTGCGGCATCGTCGTGAACCCCGACGCTGCGGCCAACATGACCGAGGGTGCCGTCACGGATGGTATCGGCAATGCGCTTTACGGCGAAATGACCTTCAAGGACGGTGCT
>JAHEAS010000162.1 GCA_024642645.1 Saprospirales bacterium
GAGAGTACTATGATGGTTATATTTATCTTGGAACTGAAAACGGCAACCCAGGCACTTCGTCAAAAATATGGCGGTTGCAGCTTTCTGCGGATGGCAAGTCCGGTGTGGGGGCACCAGTCAATCTGAATGTTCCAATTCCACCCCAGCTTTCTTGGGGCGATATGATAGCTACGGCTGAGGGCGGGCATATCATTATATATGGCATGGCTGCTGCGGGAACCAGCTATTTTTTTAGGTATAATGTCAATACCTCACAATATAATTTGATAAGAAATGATTTGCCGACGGAAATGCAAATCGGTGTAGATATAAATGGCAATGCATGGGCGGGAAGTTTGTCCAGTGGTATGATTCAAAAAATTAACCGGACGACCGGTTATTTTTATGGAAATATCATCAATTTTGGCGGAAGAATATGGGACTTGACAGGGCCTATTAATTGTCCACAATCCGTGGAGATATGTGGCAATAACATTGATGATGATGGTGATGGCCTCGTAGATAACCAAGACCAAGATTGCCTCTGCCCAACCATAACACCCAATGATGCAGTTTCCAGAACCATCTGTGAAGGTGAGACGGTCTTGTTTAATGTAAGTTCCAATGCGCCAAACCCTCCATATTCTTATATCGAATATTACAGGTTTGATGCGGCGCAAGCAAATCCATATTTGTCAACAGATGCAAAAACATGGCTTGGAGAATATGCCAATACAAATGGCACTGGTACATTGTCGTCCAGTAATTTCCCCAATAGCACAACCATTAACAAGACTTATTATGTGTATGGTTGTGTAAAGCCAGCACCACAATACCCAGCTACTTGTGCGCCATTAGTAGCCTATACAGTGGTAGTCAAGCCTGCTGCCAACCTGAATGCAGGTTCAGATGTGGCCATTTGTGGCGGCACAAGTGCTACGCTTTCTGCACTAGCTACAAATGCACCTGGCCCATTTAGCTATACCTGGAGTAATGGACTCGGTACAGGTGCCTCAAAAACGATAACGCCAACATCCAATACGAGTTATACGGTCACGGTTGCTGCTGGCAACGGTTGCACAACTGTTGACCAAGTTGTTGTTTTGGTGAATCCTGCGCCCAGCGTAAATGCAGGCGCAGATGTCGCAATCTGCAACACACAAAGCACAACACTTACCGCAGTAGGCAGTGGCGGCGTAGGCCCGTATAGTTTTGACTGGGACAATGGTTTGGGCAGCGGTGTAGTAAAAACCGTTTCACCAAACTCCACTAAAACCTATACGGTAACAATAACTGGAAGTAACGGCTGTGTAGCGACTGACCAAGTGAAAGTCACGGTGTCCAATTGTGTTGAGAATTGTACAAATGGTATCGACGATGATGGAGACGGGTTGGTGGATTGTGCCGATCAATCTTGCGGGATAACGCTGGAGGCGAATGCTTACTTTTCCATTTGTGTGGGCACGCAGGTTAGTCTTAGCGTGACGGCATCTGGTGGTAGTGGCGTGTTTACCTATGTTTGGGACCAAGGCTTAGGTACCGGTCAAAATAAAACTGTTACACCGCTTGTTTCGACGAATTACACCGTGACGGTGACTCCAAGTATAGGCTGCTCGGAAACAAAGACAGTTGAGGTCGTGGTCGTCAATTGTCCAGAAGATTGCACCAACGGAATTGATGATGATAACGATGGATTGATAGATTGCGCCGACCCTGATTGCGCCTTGGTTGGAGCCCCGCATTTGGAAGATGACAATTACTTCACCTGTCCTGGAACCGTTTACACCGACCGGGTAATTTACAACGATGGTAACCTGCAAGACCCGGCTTACAGTATTATCGCTTTGCCTTCATTTGGTACTGTTTCCATTGATGGTACGGGCAAATTTACATACACGCCTTCCGGTCAGCATTGTGGGACAGATTCCTTTATCTACCAGGTTTGCAATCAAAGCTCGGGCTGCTGTGATGAGGCTACCGTTTTTATTCATTTTGGGGATACTCAGGCTCCCATTATGCTGAACCTTCCAGCTGATATAACCATCAGTTGCGATGATGAAGTACCAGCACCCACGCAGGTTTTGGCCTACGATGCCTGTCCCGGAATCTACATGGATTATTCAGAAGAAACTACTGCGCATGCGGTAGGGGCTTGCGAAACCTTCGAAATTACCAGGACATGGACAGCCACTGACCTTTGTGGCAACATGACGATTGGAAAACAGGTTCTCACAGTGCAAGACCTTACAGCTCCTGAAATTCAACGGCTTTATACTTTGTCCAATAGCAAGAAGCTGATTTCAGGCAATGCAGCACTGACCTCCGAGCGCTGGAAGTATGTATCGTTCCCGATTACTTTTGCCAGTGTTCCGGTGGTTTTCACCCAATTGACCACGGAAGTGGAAAACCAGGCAGCCACCGTGCAACTCAGAAACGTCTCGAAACAAGGATTTGAGCTTAGGCTTGTGGAACAAGAAGCCTCTAACGGCAAACACCTGCCTGAAACCGTTGCTTGGACGGCCTTAGAAAAGGGATCGGCATTTAATACCTCGTTTGCTTTAGAGGCCGGTTCGATTTCCAATGCAACCAGTTCACCTACTGCGCTGAATTTTGCCTTGGCCTTTTCGAATACGCCCGGCTTGATTGCTATGCAGCAAACCACCAATGAAGTGGATGCCGCTACGCCCCGTTTTCAAAACCTTTCCAGTAATGGGGCGCAGGTTTTCATTGACGAAGAATCGTCGAAGGACGGTGAAACGATTCATGGCACTGAATCATTGGCCTACCTTGCATTAAAGTCTGGCGTGGACATAACCGATGTGAATGGTGATTTTATTGGCGAGACAGGCACTTTGAACTTGACCAATGCCTGGGCTTCCTTTCCGATGCAGCACAAATACACCAAGCCAATCGTAATCATGGGAGGTGCCACTTTGAACGACGGCGACCCATTAACCATTCGGGTAAAAGCAGTGACACCAACCAGCTTTCAGGCTCGATTGCAGGAATGGACTTACCAAGACGGAAATCACGGGGTAGAGCAGGTTACCTACTTCATTTTGGAGAGCAGCATCCCTTCCGACAAAGGATATTACTGTGAGGGAAAAGCTTCAAACCTTGTGATTAACCAGAATATTTTTGCACACGACAACTGCGACAACCAAGTTAGTTTTGGGCAAACTGAGGTGGAGGAAATGCAATCAACCGGTATGTTGACCACCCGCACATGGATGGCAATTGACGATTGTGGCAAAACCACCATTGCCAGCCGAAACGACACCTGTACCATCGCAGCGCTTCATTTGAAAACGATGTTGCACGGAGCGTTTTATGGCAACGGCGGCGGTAACCTGATGCGGGATGATTTGCGCTCGAAGGGCATGTTGCCTGCGCAAGAGCCATATACTGGACTGACTGCTTTCAACCACAAAGGAAAGGGTGGGGGAGAAGCCATACAGCCGTCCCTCCTGCTTGTTACTGGCTCAGATGCCATTGTGGATTGGGTCTTTGTCGAAGTTCGGGACTCTGCCAACAGTGCGTTGGTGCTGGCCACAAGGTCGGCCTTGATTCAGCGGGACGGGGACATTGTGACTGCTGATGGCTCCAATTTGCTCATTTTCCCTGAAATGCAAGAAGGTAAATACTATGTGGCCGTGCGTCATAGAAACCATACTGGCATCATGACGGATGCGCCTGTTTGGCTAAATTCCATTGCGCCGCCAACAGTCGATTTTACAGACCCCAATTTCGGCGTAAAAGGCTGGAATGAAGCCGGGAAAGTGGTGAACGGTATGCGGATGCAATGGGCAGGCGACTTCAACAGTGACCGCAAAATCATTTACCAAGGTCCAAGTAATGATATTTTCTACCTGTTTTCCAAGGTGGTAGCTGATCCATTGAATACTTCAAACCTCGCTAACTTTATCAGTACGGGCTATGACCGGAACGATATGAACCTCGATGGCAAGACGATTTACCAAGGTCCAGGTAACGAACGGGCAACGCTGTTGTATTACACGGTGTTGAGCCATCCGACAAACACCTCCTATTTGGCCAACTTCATTGTGAGGGAGCATTTGCCCTAATCCGAGGTGACGCCATGGCAGGTCCGGTTTTGAGCGAAAAGCTGAATCCAGACCCAGGCTCTTGAATTGCAAACTATTCCAACTGTTCTTTTAAACAAAAGCGTGACGAGCGAAAGCTTGTTGCGCTTTTTTCATTTGGCCATTTTTGTTTGGAATGATTTTTGGCGATTAACTGAACCCAGTAATGTCAAATAACTTCTTTCCCCCCAGTTGTCCCTTTGGCTTTTTATAAGCAAAAGGCTCATTTCTTCTCTAAGCACTATCAGCAACAAACCTTTCTCAGTTCAAAGACGACTCACCCTTGTCTGAAAGTACCCCCCCTACTGTCTTTCAGCTTTAACTGTATTCCATCAATCTTGTAAGTCACACTGCTTGCTCCAACTTGCGCATGCCCTGCGTGATGGCTTATCGTTTTTAAATAATTTCGCATGAAAAAGAGGATTACTTCAAACAAGGGGGTTCTGGTTATTGCCTTGGTGGCCGTTCAATTGGTAGCCATGAGTTTCTTACCATGTAGATCCTCCCATTTTGCCATGAAGGTTTGGAGTTCTTTATCTGCTACTGCCAAGGTGAATGAACTAATTTGCATTGCAGATAAGGAACAAGACTTGCCCGGATTTGAATCGGTAAGTGTAGCTCAACCATATATTGGTAATGATGAATTCATCTGCGCTGGAGATACCCTTATTTTTGTCGCCTTTCCAGAAATTGGCAATTCAAGTGATTCAATCCCAGGAGACTGGATGGTAAATGTTCAAGGAAGCAGCACTGCTACGCCAAGCGTTTCAATCGGAGATAGTGTCGTGACAATTGTCTTTACAAACCCTACCGATTCCATCTTGGTAGATACCATCGTTTTTACCAACTCAATTGGAACTACCGATACGGCGCTCGTCACTGTATATCCCAAAGCAATTACTGCTTTTTCCGACTTCCTCTGTGAGGGTCAAGGCCTATTTTTTAATGGGCAAAACTTAACGATGAGTGGTACGTATTTCGACACGCTAAGCACTATTTATGGTTGCGATAGTATCATTGAACTTCACCTTACTGTGGTTCCAATTTTATACCCTATTAGCTATACGGGCTGCGAAGGCGACGGGTATTCAGTGATCGTTAACGGCACGATTTACGACGAAAACAACCCAACCGGCACTGAAGCAATGACCAGCCAATATGGCTGCGACTCGACGGTGACTGTAAATTTGGTTTTCAATCCTACTGCTACAGGCAGCGAAACCTATAACGGTTGTGCCGGCGACGGTTATTCGGTGGTGGTAAATGGTGTTGTTTACAACGAGAGCAACCCAACCGGAACGGAATTGCTTTATAACCAGTATTTCTGCGATTCTACCGTGACTGTCAATCTTGTTTTTGAGCAAATCACAGTTTCTGGCATTGTCACCAATGTCAGTACACCAGGCGGCAGTGATGGCAAAGTGAACCTAACTGTCAACGGTCCCAACGCTCCTTTCTCCTACGATTGGTCAAACGATGGCCCAGAAACACCCGACAACGACCCCAAGGACATTACTGGTTTGGTGGTCGGTTCTTATACCGTCACGGTAACAAATGCGAATGGATGCACAGCAACTGCTATCTTCAATATTGATGAGCCGAGCTGCGACCTTGTGCTTTCTAGCAGTGTGACCGACGCAAGTTGCCATGCTTATGCCAATGGCTCCATTGACCTGATGGTGACTGGCAGCGCCGCACCTTTCACCTATGACTGGTCAAACGATGGTGCAGACATACCCGACAACGACCCACAAGACTTAAGTGGCGTACCAGCTGGTTCGTACACGGTCACCGTGACTGACAATTTTGGCTGTATTGAATTGCTGACCGCACAGGTAGGCCAACCTGCTTTGATTCAAATTAATGGCTTCGTTGCTAATGTGAGTTCAATTGGCGCCAATGATGGTTACGTGGACATCACTGTGAACGATGGTACACCTCCCTACACTTTCGATTGGAGCAATGACGGCCCCGAAACGCCTGACAACGATACCGAAGACCTGTTTGACCTAATCGCCGGTACCTATGTCGTAACGGTAACCGATGCTCATAGCTGCACGGAATCAAAGAGTTTTACGGTGGAGAATCCATTGGTTTTTGACCTTGCCCTTCGGAAAACATTGGCACCGGGCCAATCCTTGTCTGTGCAGCCAGACGTTGATGTGACATTTAACATCAAGGTTTTTAATCAAGGCCAAATGACTGCCACCAACATACTGGTAGTTGATTACTTGCCTACCAGTATGACTTTTAGTGGTACGCAAAACCCTGGTTGGGTGAATTTTGGGGCAGGTCCTACGCTTTTTATCCCATCCTTGGCAGCTGGCGCAAATTTTTCCAAAAATATTATCCTGCATGTTAAGCCAACAGCGCCCAACGGAGTGATAAACAACTACGCAGAAATCAGTGCGGCAGACGATGATGACCCCAATACCACTAACCCGCCAACCGATATTGACTCAAATCCAAATGCTTATTTGTACGACGACCCAGGTGGGTTGCCAGGAAGTGCTGCCGATGATATAATCACTGGTGATGGCACTGGTGCACCCGGTAGCAACAACCCCCTCACGGATGAAGACGACCACGACGGAGCGGCTGTAGTAGTTAGTATTCCAACGCTTACGCTTGGCAACCATGTATTTAAAGACTTAGACAACGATGGTATATTTGATAATTTGGACTTTGGAATCAGTGGGGTGAAAGTGGATTTATACGATGCAGGATTGGACCAAATCAAGGGTACATCCGATGATACATTCGTTGAAAGCAAAACGACCAATGGCGCTGGAGAATACACCTTTACGACTTTTTCTGAAGGATTTTACTACGTAGTACTCAATGGAAATGGCATCCCTGCCAACCATGTTTCTTCCACGGGAGACGGCGTTTTTGACATGGATGGTGCAGGTGCCTACGAACCAGCCACTGGAACAAATAACGATGTGGACAATGAAGACGATGGCACCCAAATGGGCGTGATGATTATGTCGGAGGTAATTGAACTTGCGTTTGGCACAGAGCCGGGCGGCAATGAGAACCTCACGGTTGACTTTGGCCTCTACGAACCGCAGGTAATGCCGACATTAAGCATTGGAGACCTTGTGTTTTTTGATTTTGAAAATGACGGTATTTACAATAACTCTGACGCTGGTATTGAAGATGTGGAGGTAACATTGTTCGATGCAGGGCCAGACCAGACCAAGGGCACCGCTGACGA
>JAHEAS010000919.1 GCA_024642645.1 Saprospirales bacterium
TGCGCCGAAAACTCCCGGTTCTTCGCTTGCTCCAAAATCAGGCAGCTGGGGTTGTCCAGTACCGCATCGGCGACCACCACGTTGCGGCGGACAGGGAGGCAGTGCATGAATCGGGCATCGTTGGTGAGCGCCATTTTTTCGGCGGTCACCATCCAGTTTTCTTGGGGGGTAATGATTTTTCCATAGTCCGAGTACGACGACCAGTTTTTGGCGTAAACAAAGTCTGCGCCTTCGAATGCCCGTCGTTGGTCGTACTCAACTGGCACATTGTCAACGAATTGCGGAGCCAACTCTGCGCCCGGTGGATGCGTGACGACCAGTTCCACGTCACGGGTTTTCATCCACTCCACAAAGGAATTCGGAACAGCCTGCGGCAATGCCCGTACATGGGGCGCCCAGGTCAGCACCACTTTCGGGCGGGGTTTGGTTTTGTGTTCCTCAATTGTCACCGCATCGGCGAGGGACTGCAACGGGTGCAGCGTCGCCGACTCCAAGCTGATGACTGGCACGGTGGCGTATTTTTTAAACTGGTTCAAAACAACTTCAGCATAGTCCCAGTCCCGGTCGGTCAGCGTTGGGAACGAACGGATTCCAATCACATCGGCATACTGGCTGATGACGCCCGCCGCCTCCCGCACATGCTCGGCCTTGTCGCCGTCCATCACCGTGCCATCCTCGAACTCGATTTTCCAGCCCGCATCGGCATTCATCGTTATGACGTTCATGCCGAGGTTTTGTGCCGCCTTTTCGGTGCTGAGTCGGGTGCGGAGGCTGGGGTTGAAGAAGAGCAAGACGAGCGATTTACGATTTACGAATGACGATTTACGACCTGTCCCTGTGGGATTGGGGACCCGCTTGATTTCCAAGGCCCGCTGGATGAGGGCGTCGGGGTTGGGGACATCGTTTATGCTGGTGAAATGTTGCATTTATTTCTTTTTTAAACCGCTGCCGCTGCTGGCACGGACAATTCCAAACACGCCTTGAACGCTGCCAAAAACTCCACTACCTCAGCATCTCCGACGCAAAGCGGCGGCAGCAGGCGCATCGTGTTTTTGTTAGATGACGAGCCAGTGAATACCCTGAACTCCTCCATCAATTTCTTGCGAAAAGGCGCTGCAGGAAACTCGAATTCCACGCCAATCATCAGGCCCTTGCCACGCATTTCCTTGATGCCTTCCAAGCCTTGCAATTCTGCTTTGAGTCGCTCGCCCTGCTCGGCTGCGTTCTCGATAAGTTGTTCATTTTCAATCACTTCCAACACGCCGAGCGCCGCAGCGCAAGCCATGTGCGTGCCTCCGAAGGTGGTGCCGAGCAGCCCGTGCCGTGCTTTAAACTTGGGCGAAATGATGACCCCGCCGATGGGGAATCCATTGCCCATGCCCTTCGCAATGGTGATGAGGTCGGGCCGGATGCCAGCGTACTGGTGGGCGAAAAACTTGCCCGTACGCCCGTAGCCGGACTGGATTTCATCCAAAATCAAGATGGTTCCGTGTGCTTCGCAAAGTGCCGACAGTCCTTGCAGGAAGTCAGTGCTCGGCTCGTTGATGCCGCCGATGCCTTGGATTCCCTCGATGACGACAGCGGTTACGTCGCCTTTCGAGAGCGATTTTTCGACGGCTTCCAGGTCTTCAAAAGCCAGGTATTCCACCTCGAAACCGTGGTTGATGGGTGCTTGGATACCTGGGTCGTGGGTGATGTTCACGGCAGCGGCGGTGCGGCCGTGGAAGCCTTTTCCGAAGGCGACGACCTTGGTGCGGCCATTCTGAAACGATGCTAGTTTGAGTGCATTTTCGATGGCTTCCGCACCGCTGTTTACCATAAACAGTTGATAGTCAGGGTATCCAGATAGCTCGCCAAGCTTCGTTGCCAGGGCCTCCCGCAGTTCGTTTTCGACGAAATTGGAGTAGAAGGCGATTTTGTCCATCTGGTCTTTCACCCGCTTCAAAAAATGCGGATGCGAGTGTCCGATGGAAACGACGGCGTGCCCCCCATAAAAATCGAGGTAGCGCCTGCCGTGCTGGTCA
>JAHEAS010000163.1 GCA_024642645.1 Saprospirales bacterium
ACCCGGATATTGACACCAAAATAAAAGGGGTACTGAACTTAGAAGAATTTTCAAAAGCGTTTCCATTGGAGGGTGTCAAATCGCTCAATGGCATCATCAACACTGACATTGCCGTGAAAACCAAGATGTCAACTATTGACAAAGGTGACTACGCCAACGTGGACATGAGCGGCAATGCTTCTATCAAAAACATGAACTATGTAGCAGATGGGACTCCTGCGGTGAACATCAGTGCCATGCAGGTGGACTTCACCCCACAAAGCGTTAACCTTCCAAGCTTTGCAATGAAATTGGGCAAAAGCGACTTGAGTGGAAATGGCAGGCTTGACAATATCCTCGCCTATTTTTCGCCCGATAAAACCATGCAAGGAAGCCTGACGCTTCATTCCAATTATTTCAATGCTGATGAATGGATGACCGAAGATGCAGCAGCCCAGTCAGCCGCTGCAACTGCTCCACCACCAGTTTCATCGGAAGAAACCTTCAACCGTTTCGACTTCACCATGGATGCCTCCGTTGATAAGGTGGATTACGATATTTACAAAATTGAAAACTTTGTTGCAAAGGGCAATTTTACTCCAGCCAAATTGACCGTGAGCCAGTTGAGTGGTAAAATCGGAGAGAGTGATTTTTCTGCTGCCGGAGCATTGACCAATATTTGGAACTACCTGTTCAGCAATGAAAAACTGGGAGGTGCAATCACCCTTCGCTCTAGTTACATGAACCTCAACCAGTTCATGACGGCAGAAGGAGCAGCCCCAACCACCACTGCTCCAACTGAGGCAGCCGAACCCATTCTCGTTCCAGACAACTTAGACATGGTCATTGATGCGAATATGGGTACGGTTATTTATGACAATCTTGAACTCAAAAATGTCAAAGGTGCCTTGGTGGTCAAAAACGAAGAGGTGCGCTTCGATAATTTGAACGCCAATTCACTGGGTGGAAACATTGGGATAACGGGTGGCTACAATACCCAAAACCACGAAAAGCCCAAGTTCGATTTGGCCATGAAGCTGAAAAACCTGGACTTCCAGCAGTCGTTTGCGAAGTTCAATACCTTTCAGGCAATTGCACCGATTGGAAAATTTTTAGAAGGCAACTTCAACACAGAGCTGACCATGAGCAGCGATTTGAAAAAGGATTTGATGCCAGATCTAACGACTTTGGCTGCTGCAGGTTTGCTAGAGACATTGAACGGAACCATCACGGGTGCAGCCCCTTTGCAGGAAATTGGCAACAAGCTAAACGTGGATGCCTTCAAGAAATTGAACGTTAAAAATTCCAAGAACTGGTTCACCGTGAAAGATGGAGCAGTACAGGTGGCTGATTTTAAGCAGAGCTACGATGGCATTGACATGACCATCGGCGGTTCCCACCAGCTGGTCGGCGACATGGATTATCGCATCATCGCCAAAATTCCCCGCTCAAAAATTGGCAAAAACCCACTTGGTGCTGCCGCAAACTCAGGCTTGGATTTCCTCAGTGGTGAAGCCTCCAAACTTGGATTGAACGTGAATGCCGGAGAGTTTATCAACGTGCAGATAAATATCGGAGGCTCGCTCGATAAGCCCAAGACCAGCTTCAAGGTGCTTGGCTCAGACGGCGCTGCTACTTCGGTGAAGGACGCTGTTGTGAACAAAGTGCAAGAAGAAGCTCAAGCCCAGTTTGACAAAGCAAAGGCGGAAGCGGAAGCCCGTGCCGAAGCAGAGCGGAAAAAATTGGAAGATAAAGCGAAAGCGGAAGTCGATAAATTAGCAGATGAGGCGAAGAAAAAAGCCGAAGCCGAACTGAAGAAACGGTTGGATGACGAAGCCAAAAAGGCAGCGGATGAAGCTGCCAAAAAAGCCAAGGACAAACTTGGCGATGAGGCCAAAAAGAAATTGGAGGAGGCCAACCCTTTCAAAAAGAAAAAAGGTGGTGGCGGGTAAACGATGATGATTAACTAAGAATAGAATGTAAAAACGTCGGAAGGGAGCAAATCCCTTCCGACGTTTTTGTCAAAAACAAAGCTGCATGCTCAAAAAAGCCTTGATTTTATTCCTCTCATCCACGGCACCTATTTTCCTTCTTGCTCAGGTTAGGGGCAAAGTAACTGACATGAAAGGCGAACCACTTCCTTTTGTTTCCATCTATGTACAGGGTACAACCAACGGAACAACCTCCAACTTGGAAGGCGGCTATTCATTGGTGTTGGGAAAAGGGAATTACCAAGTAGTATTTCAATCAATTGGTTACAAGCAGCACGCTGAAACCGTGGAGATGAAAGGCGAGCCAATCAAGCTGAATGTTCAATTGTCCGAAGAAACCATCGAACTGACTGGTGTTGAAATAAAAGCCAACGCCGAGGACCCCGCATACCCCATCATTCGAAAAGCGATTGAAAAAAGGGATTATTACAGAAAACAAGTCGAATCCTACACATGCGAAGTTTACATCAAAGGAAATGTCAAGGTGCTAGAGTCCCCAAAACAATTACTCGGGAAAGACATCGGAGACCTGGATGGCAACCTTGATACGACAGGACAGGGCATTGTTTACCTTTCCGAATCTGTCTCAAAGCTTTACTTCAAACAGCCTGATAAGCAAAAAGAAATCATGGAGTCAAGCAAGGTGAGCGGCAACAACCAAGGCTTTAGCTACAACAGCGCCCAAGATTTCAATGTGGATTTGTACAAAAACTACTCGGAGTTTGGCCGGAACGTAATCTCGCCTATTGCTGACATTGCCATGAACCACTACAAGTACCGCCTCGAAGGAGCGTTTGTTGATGAAGGCGGGAGGCTGGTTAACAAAATTGCCGTGCTGCCGAAGAACTTTGCCGACCCCGTTTACCGTGGCTTTATCTACATCGTCAGTGATTCCTGGAACATTCAGAGTGCCGACCTTTTTACCACCGGACTTTCCGCCCAAATCCCGTTGTTCGACACACTCAGTGTCCGCCAAAACTTTGTGCCAGTGGACAAACCTGATGTTTGGCGCATGTTTTCGCAAACTTTCTCCATTCACGGTGGATTTTTTGGGTTCAAATTTGGCGGTAGCTTCACTGCCATTTACCGAAACTATGACCTTGATGCCAAATTACCGGACAAGTTTTTCACCAACGAAATCATGAAGGTGAATGAAGGTGCCAATGTCAAGGATTCAGCTTATTGGAACGAGACCCGTCCAGTTCCATTGACCGTTGAAGAATCCGTTGACTACATCAAAAAAGATAGCATCCGAGTGCTGCGGGAGTCCAAGCCGTTCATGGACTCCATTGACCATAAGGAAAACAAACCTGAATGGGGCGACCTGCTTTTTGGCTACACTTGGCAGAACTCTTGGAAGCGGCATTCAATTACGCTCGAAACGCCTATCAACAGCTTCCAGTACAACCTCGTACAGGGCGTGAAACTCAGCCTTGGACTCAGTTACACGAAATACCTAGACAAGAAAAAAGGTAAAATGGTAATGGCTGGTGGACGTGCTTCCTATGGGCTTGCGGATGAAAAAGCAAGGGGGAGTGGAGATTTCACCTGGCGTTTTAACCCTAAAAACTACTCACAATTGAAATTGTCAGGAGGCAATGAGGTGTTGCAATTCAACGAATTAGAGCCGATAATCACACTCTACAACACCTATTTCACTTTGGTGAGTCGCCGAAACTATGCTCGTTTTTACCAGAAAAAATATGCGAAGGCCGAGTTTCAACAAGAAATTGTCAATGGCATACTTGGCTATTTTGTGGCACAATGGAGTGACCGCAGTCCTCTTGAAAATCGGACGGATTACAGCCTTTTTTATAAAAAGAAAAGGGAGTTTCAATCCAATTTGCCCATCAGCCAAGTTTTGACAGAAGCGGCATTGGCGCAGAGCCAGGCAATCGTTTTAGGCATCAGTTTCCGTCTGCGCCCTGGGCAAAAGTACATGGACTATCCTGACCGTAAAATTGTAGTCGGCAGTGAATTCCCTGACCTTTGGCTGCATTACCGTAAGGGTATGGCTGCTTTTGGGAGTGATGTTAATTATGACCGCATCTCTGTCGCTCTCTCAAAAAGCGATATCAAACTTGGCATTGCAGGGGTGATGCGGTTCAGGTTTGAAGCGGGCAGTTTTGTGAACAACAAACAGATTTTCTTCCAAGACTACCGCCATTTCCTTGGCAATGAAACCCATTTTGGCAACAAAGACTACTACTTGTACTCATTCAAAATGCTTCCGTACTATGCCCATAGCACCCGAAGGAGTTGGTACGAAGTGCATTGGGAGCATGACTTTAAGGGATTAATGACCGATAAAATACCCGGCTTGAAAAAAATGGGTTGGAACCTGGTCGCTGGTGCAAATTTGTTGTACACACCAGAATCCAAGGACTACGCTGAGTTCTCGCTTGGATTCGATGGACTTGGGTTTGGCCGCCTTTTCAGAGTAGACGCCGTAACTTCCTTTCATCAGGGAAAATACCAAGGAGTCGGCTATGTAGTGGGGATTTCCCTGCCACTGAACGAGTTACAGTTGTGATTGGGTGAGAAAGTGAGCGATGAGAGAAGCTAGAGCAATCGCTCACACTCTAGCCTGCTATCATTCTTCTGCCCTCCAATCTGTTGTGGTCAAATAAACAACTACAATTCCAGCGACAATCATGAAGATTTTGGCCAAAAAGCCAAACAATGCGCCAGGGTAGTCCAACCAAACTAGGAAGCTGATTTTTACACCAACCAAACTCAGCACCAACGCTGAAAAGCCAAAAATGAAAAGTAGAAATCCGGTGGTAATCCAAGCTGCTTTTTTCATGATTAATTATTTTGTGAGGCAAAAGTAGCAGGTTTGGTGAAACCAATTTTGCCAACTCTAAACTCGAAAAACAGCCGAAAGTTGAACCAACACATCGCACATGTTGCTTTAGTGGTCAAAGACTACGATGAAGCCATTGAGTTTTATACCAAAAAGCTCTATTTCAAATTGGTGGAAGACACGAAGCTTTCACCCACTAAACGCTGGGTTGTCGTGGCACCGCCTGGCGATAGCTCTTGCCAATTGTTGCTGGCCAAGGCAGTCGGTGAGGACCAGGTTTCACGCATTGGCAATCAGACAGGTGGAAGGGTTTTCTTGTTCCTTTATACGGACAATTTTCAACGAGATTATGACAATTTGCTAGCGCAAAAAATACGAGTCGTTCGGCCTCCCGCTTTGGAAACCTATGGTCAGGTAGCTGTTTTTGAGGATTTGTATGGAAACTTGTGGGACCTCATTGAACCATCAAATCAGCTTGAAATAAATCATTCTTGAATTTCGCTATTTTTGCCGCATGCCTTACCCAACACCCACCAAAATAAAACTTATTGAATGCCCTCGTGACGCTATGCAGGGGCTAAAAGAATTCATCCCAACTGAAACCAAATCAACCTACATCAACCAGTTGTTGAAAGTCGGTTTCGATACCCTCGATTTTGGAAGCTTTGTTTCACCCAAGGCAATACCTCAAATGCGGGACACAGCAGCTGTGCTAGCTGAGCTTGACTTGTCCAACACCCCTACAAAACTGCTAGCCATCGTCGCCAATCAACGGGGTGCAGAGGATGCTGCAAAATTTCCAGAAATACACTATCTCGGCTACCCATTTTCCATTTCTGAGACTTTTCAAATCCGGAATACCAACGCCACCATTGAAGAATCACTGCAACGAGTGGAAGAAATTCAAGCTATTTGTTTGCGGAGCAATAAAGAAATGGTGGTGTACATCAGCATGGGTTTTGGCAATCCTTACGGCGACCCTTGGAATGCAGAAACGGTGGTAAAGTGGGTGGACCGCCTCAGTGACATGGGTATTCGCATCCTTCAGCTTTCAGATACCATCGGCGTTTCAAATCCAGCAAGCATAAAATACCTGTTCTCCCACCTGATACCGCTCTATGAACCCAAGGGCATCGAAATCGGCGCCCACTTGCATACCGAACCACACAATTGGAAAGAGAAAATACAGGCTGCCTGGGAGAGTGGCTGTGTCCGATTTGATGGTGCCATCAAGGGATTTGGCGGCTGTCCAATGGCTAAAGACGACCTCACTGGCAATATGCCAATGGAGAACATGGTTCATTTTTTCAAGAACCGTCAATTGGAAACAGGAATTGATGAAACCGTTTTTGAAACAGCTGTGAGTATGGCACTTGAAGTGTTCCCGCATTGACTTTTGTTAATGAGATATTGTGTTATTGGGTTACTTTGTGCCAATAATTCAGCCTTCAAACAATTCAACCATCATGAGTAAGATTGACGACCTGCTTGAAAAATACGGCGAGAGCCATCAAAACGCTATAAACAAACTTATTCACTGGGTTTGTGTGCCGAGCATCATGTTCAGCTTGTTTGGATTGTTGTATGCTATTCCCTTTTTTACGGAAAGAAGCCTGTACGCCAACTGGGCTACGTATGCGCTATTACTAGCACTGGTGTATTATATGCGGTTGTCAAAGCCGATGTTTTTCGGTTTCATTCTGATTGGTGGAGCAATGGTTTATGGCGTGGATGCCATTTATCAAATGACCTACGGCGATGCGTTAATGCTTGCCCTTATCTCCCTCGTAATATTCGTTGTAGCATGGATTTTCCAGTTCATCGGCCACAAGATTGAAGGCAAAAAACCTTCATTTTTGGAGGACTTGCAATTCCTGCTCATTGGCCCAGCCTGGTTGCTCCATTTTATCTATAAAAAGGTGGGAATCAGCTATTGAATCATGGTCTTCACCTAGTCGCTTTCACATCCGTTTCCCAATATTCCGGTCGGCGAACCTCGCCTCGCTCACGGATATCTTCTCCTTCGTAATTGCCAAAACAGTCAAGGATATTGAGGAAAAGGTCTTCCCGTTTTTCAATGTAAAGCCTAAAAAGTTGGAGCACTTCGTCCAATGAGGTACATTTCCTGCCTGAGCGCAGGTCGATTACCCACTTGCCTTTCATCGCTTTAGTGTTCTTTTCGATGGGCCGATTAACCCTTGTTTTTGGCATAAGGAAGAGGTCGAGCACACTGAAAAAGTAGTAGTCTCCAAGTAAATTATCCCGGACTACCATTCCGGAATAGGGGCCAAAGGCGAGGATTTTTCTAGCTGCGAGGTCGTCGATGATAAAAGTATGGGGCTCCTGTTCAGCAGTTATTTTCCAATTGTACAAGTTAATTTTCTGGCGTTTTTCCTTTGCATCAAAATGAAAAGTCCAAGTTTCATCTAATCTTACACTGAAATCAAGTCGCTTGAAAGAGCTAGAATTGTCCTTGTATTCTAGCTTTTTTGTCTGAAGATAC
>JAHEAS010000920.1 GCA_024642645.1 Saprospirales bacterium
CAAAAAGATGAGAATAATGACGAGGTTGCTACCGAAAATAACTTTTGTATAGCCAGCGCAATCGGCAATTTGTTTGGGTGTGCCCCCCATCAATCGCAAGATGTCTTCTGCATAAACGACCCCGAACACACTGATAAACAACGAGATAACAAAACCAATCAGGATGGCCTGCACCGCTGCTTTTGCTGCTCCGTCGGGGTTATGCTCCCCGATTCGCCGGGAAACCATGGCCGTTGCGGCCGCACTCAAACCGATGGCCAGCGAGTACACCAGCGTGATGACGCTCTCCGTCATGCCGACGGTAGCTGTGGCGTCCGTGCTGACTTTTGAGACAAAAAAAATGTCCACTAAGGCGAACAAGCCCTCCATCATCATTTCCAATACCATCGGGATGCTCAATAGGAAAATCGCCCGGTTGATGCTGCCGGAAGTGAATTCCTGTTCAGAACCGGAAAGGGATTCTTTTAAGGCCTTGAAGATTTTGGACATAATTGGATTGACGAATTACTTGCCCCCGTGGGGCGATTGACGATTGACGCTGGGCAATTCGCCGAATTTTTAGCGTGCGAAGGTAGGGTTTTAGGTGTTCACGTGGCGTTAAACCTTGGGGAAGGACCGGAAAGTTCCAGCGCGGTTGAATTTGTGGATTACTTTTGCGCCAGTAGCGTCGCCTTTAGGCGGCGGCGTAAAACAACCTTCAGGTTGTTATAAACAACAACTTAAAAGTTGTTGGACTGCGCCGCCTAAAGGCGACGCTACGGCCAGCCCAATAAATTGGGCGGCCACAATGGAATGTCACTACTAAAAAAACTCGCCGGAGAAACCGCCATTTACGGCTTGAGCAGCATCGTCGGTCGCCTGCTCAACTACCTGTTGACGCCCCTCTACACCCGCATTTTCCTGCAATCGGAATACGGAATCGTTAACGAACTGTACGCTTACACGGGCTTCCTGATGGTGATTTTCATCTTTCGAATGGAAACCGCTTTTTTCCGTTTTGGCACCCCCGAGGAAGATAGAAAGGAAGCTTTTTCAACCTCATTCTGGTCGGTGCTGGGCACTTCGGGCTTGTTTTCTGTGTTGATTTTGGTCTTCGCAAACCCCATCACCAACTGGCTGGAATATGCGCCAGAACAAAGTGTATTCGTGACCATGTTCGGGCTTATCCTGGCCTTCGACACGCTGGCTGAAATCCCACTCGCCAGACTCCGACTGGAGCACAAAGCCAAGCGTTTCGCCCTCGTTCGGGTAACGGGCATTGCCCTTAATATTGGCTTTAACCTGTTCTTCCTGCTGCTTTGTCCGTGGTTGCTGCAAAAGGGAATCGCCACCGATTTCATCGAAAAAATCTATCATCGGGAGTTTGGCGTCGGTTATATTTTCCTTTCAAACTTGATAGCTAGCACTGCAGTCTTGCTGTTGTTATTGCCTGAAATGCGCAAGGTGGAATGGCGTTTTGCCCCAAAACTTTGGAAAACCATGTTCTTCTATGCTGCGCCGCTGATTTTGGCCAGTATGGCAGGCATCGTCAATGAAATGCTCGACCGGGTGCTGCTCAAGCATCTCCTCCCCGGCGATGCGAAAAGCAACCTCGCCCAAGTCGGCGTCTATTCCGCCAGCTACAAACTGGCCATGCTGATGAGCCTCATCACGCAGGCGTTCCGGTACGCCGCCGAGCCGTTTTTCTTCGCAAACGCCAAGCACGAGGATGCCAAAAACCTCTACGCCGACGTGACGAAATACTTCACCATCTTCGGTGCGGCCACCCTGCTCGGCGTGTTGCTCTACTTGGATATCCTGAAATACCTCATCGGCCCCGACTTCTGGGGCGGCTTGCACGTCGTACCGATTCTGCTCTTCGCCAACTTATTCCTTGGCTTGTACTACAATGTTTCTATCTGGTACAAGCTCACCGACCAGACCAAACTCGGCGGCTGGATTGCCGTGGGCGGCGCCATCATCACCATCGTCCTCAACGTTTGGTGGATACCCCGAATCGGCTACGTCGGCTCGGCT
>JAHEAS010000921.1 GCA_024642645.1 Saprospirales bacterium
TTAGGAACTGGTATTTCACCAGCCACGCCACACGATGTGTGGAGCATATCCGTTGTGGATGAAAATGTCATTTGGGCAGTCACATTTGATTACATCAATTTCCTTCCAACCTATGAATTTACCCGAACTTCAGACGGTGGCGAAACTTGGCATCCTGGCCTCATTGATGTTCTACCTGCTGATGAAATTTGTGAGCATATCTGGGCTTTGGACAGTATGACTGCTTGGGTAGCTACTTCTCGAATAAAATCAACTGACCCGGTAGCTGGAGGTATTTACAAGACCACGGATGGTGGGGTAAATTGGGTACATCAAGGCACGGCTTATACGGAGCAGGATACAGGCCCGCAGGTCGTCCATTTTTATGATGCTGACAATGGTTTTACGTTCGGGGCTACTTTTCACGGCAAATTCAGGGCTTTCACGACGAGCAATGGCGGCGATACCTGGGAACTCGCCTCCATGCCAGCCTCCATTCCAAGCGAGTTTGTGGAATACAATACCGGGAATGGAAAATATACGGTCGTTGGTGATAAAATATGGTTCGTGACCACCCATGCCAGGGTATTCAAGTCAGATGACCGGGGGCAGAATTGGTATGTTGCTGGGCAAGCCTTCACACCGGCGCCTCTTGGGAACAGTGGCCCCAACTCCCTTGCTTTCAAAGATTCACTGAACGGAATCGTGGTTTCATATTGGGACCCTGAAGCGGCGAGGACAACCGACGGTGGCGTCACTTGGGAACCCCTTCCCAGTTTTCCCAATAAAAACGTCGTGCAGGTTGAATATATACCTGGTACACTGGGCGCATACCTTGCCCACAGCGGTTGGGGCTTCAACTTAGGTACTAACATCCTCAAAACTTGCAATGACGGTGACAATTGGGAAGTTTTCACGGCCAATCGGAATGTGAATACGGTTGAGTTTCTATCACGCAGTGTTGGATTTGCTGGTGACCAGTTTTCAAATTCTACGCAGGGTGGCTTGTTCAAATGGGATAGCGATTTATTGATGGATTGCGATACAATTGAAGATGTCAGCAAAGTTGTAGAAAGCACAGTTTCTCCAATTGAATTATTTCCAAATCCCGCTACTGATTTTCTGAGCATTCAAATGCCGGTTTCCGACAACATGCCATCTGATGCATACCTTTTTGATGCCCGGGGCAGGCTGCTGAGGAAGCAGAAACTTGCCAATGGGCAAAGCCTTCATTTGCAAGGGCTGATTCCGGGCATATATTTGTTAAAGGTTGTTGCGGATGAACGGGTTTTTTCAGCGAAATTTGTAAAACAATAGTCCGATAGGCCAGTACTGTTAGCACTTGAAGTACCGACAGTACTGGCTTTCCCCGCTAATTGAAAGCTACCGATTCATGCTGCAACCTATTGAACTGCCACTTTTTTACCGAAAGTTGGCCGTGGTTTTCGTTTTCTTGTTGAGTTCCTTCCGTGCTTCTTGCCAGCCTATTGGCGCCCATACCTATTTTCAAACCGATTTCTTGTTCATGCTCCGAGACCAGCAGGGGCGGATGTGGGGACAAGATTATGAAGGACACGCTTTCATTTCCGATGGGACTAACACACAAAGCCTTGACGACAAAATTCCCTTTTGTTCTCTCATCACCGCCATATTCGAAGATTCGGAAGGAATGATTTGGATTGGCAACTGCGAATTAGTCAGGTACAACCCCCGTCTTGATAAATTTGACCTGCTCGGCAATCAAATCATTGAATCTACTGGCGCTTCACCGAATAAAGTCAACTACTTTTTTGAAGACAGCAAAGGCAATATTTGGATAACTGCCACAGGCGGTTTGTTCCGGTTTTCCAAAACCGACCAAACATTCAGGCAATTTTCCAAACTCGCCGACTGTACGGTAGCGTTGGAAGCTCCCGACGGTAAAATTTGGTTCGATGCGGTCACAAGCGCCGACAGAACAAGTGACCTGCACAGTTTAAACCCTGTTTCCGGCCAGGTTGAGAAGGTGGTAAAATTGTCGGAAACTCCGCTGGAAA
>JAHEAS010000922.1 GCA_024642645.1 Saprospirales bacterium
GACTTCTTTCACAATGATTTTCAGCTCAGGCATTTTCTCCAAAATGCTCGTAATCGTTTCGAGCGAAGGCCGTAGGAAGCGGTCGCCTTCCGGCTGTAGCCATTCTTGCAGCGGGTTCACGTGGATGATGAGGCCGTCGGCTTGCAGCTTTCCGAGTAGGGCCGTCACTCTCCAAAGCTCCTGATTGTCAATGAGTTGCTCCAACTGGGCGATGCCTAGGTTAGCGTACAGCGGCAGGTCGTCACCAATAAGGTGGCGCACGGCGAAGTCCTCCAAGGTGTCGTCGGAGAAGAGTAGGGAGCGGCAGGAGCCGAGTCCCATGCCCATGCCAAATTCGGCGCAAGCCCGTGCGAGGTTGTGGTTGATGGTGTGTGCCCATTCGGTGCCACCGGTCATGCTGCTGACCCAAATGGGTGCTCTCAGGGTTTTGCCCAAAAAGGAAAAATGGGGCAAGCTGCCCGGCTGCGGGTGGGCTGATAGCAATGGCTCATAGTAAAATCGGCTGTCCACCTCGCCATGCGGCACCTGCGAGCGGAAGGCCATTTCGATATGGTCACGCTTGCGGTCGGCGGCGGTCGGGTCGTCGTCGAAGAATTGGGTCGTCTTTTTTTCGAGATGGTCCATTGTTGCAAACATCGGCAAAGATTTTCAAAAATTGGTTAAACGCCTCGGGCGTAACAATGAAGGTGAGGATTGGTTTTAGATTAACCTTTTATCAACCAAAGCTTTTCCTTTCTTTTGTCCAAAATTAAAACATGAAAAATATCACCCTCATCCTACTTTGCCTAGCACTCTTCGGATGCACAGGCAACAAACGCTTCATCGCCACCGACCTCACCCCCGAAGACTCGTTCAGTGAAAACTGCGAAGGCCCAAATGTGGACAAGGCAGGCAATTTGTACGTCGTCAATTATCAGCGAAATGGTACGGTGGGCGTTATCACGCCCGAAGGCAAGGCTTCCGTTTTTGTGGAATTGCCAGAAGGTAGCACTGCCAATGCCATCCGTTTTGACAGTAAGGCCGATATGTTGTTGGCCGATTTCAGTGGGCATAACGTTTTGAAAATCAATCCTCCCACGAAAAAGGTATCCGTCTTTTGCCACGATGAGCGCTTCAACCAACCCAACGACCTTTGCATCACAAAGGGCGATGTCATTTTCGCCAGCGACCCAAAATGGAAGGACGGCACGGGACAGATTTGGCGCATCATGCCAGATGGCAAGGCGACCCTTGCCACAGGCAATATGGGCACTACCAACGGCATCGAACTCAGCCCCAACGAGCAGACGCTCTACGTGAACGAGTCGGTGCAACTGAATGTCTGGGCCTTCGACGTGTCACTAACGGGCGAACTGAGCAACAAGCGGCTATTTCATAAATTCGACGACTTCGGAATGGATGGAATGAAATGCGATAAGCAAGGCAACCTCTACGTCACCCGCTACGGCAAGGGCGTTGTGGCCGTGCTTTCACCAAAAGGAAAACTGTTACGTGAAGTGCCCCTAAAAGGCAAAAAGACGAGCAATATAGCCTTCGGCGGCAAAGATGGCAAAACAGTGTACGTCACCTTGCAGGACCGCAAGTGTGTAGAGACTTTTCGAAATAATGTAGCTGGAAAAGGCTGGTAAAAACCCAAGATTTGGGTCAAATACTTCGACCGTTGGAAGTGGAGTGGATTTTCTCCTTGATGGAAAGGATGAGGGAAGGCGAAACAGTTTTGCGATGGATGCGACTGCGGACAAACTCACGGAAGCTTTGTTCTTTGGCTAACATATCTCGGTATTCGGGATTGCTTTTTATTTCTTCGAGCATTTCACGCTCTGCGTCTGGTGTGAGTTCGTTGTCGAGAAGTAGATTGAGACGGGTGACAAAATCCTGGCCGGTTTGATAAGTTTTCATCGCAAAATGAATTTGTAGCCCCTCCACTGGTTGTGCCTGAAAACCAACAACTTGCACAACCTCGTACGACGCCCACGCTCGTCACAGAGCCGATGGTCGGCCAAGTGAATGCGGG
>JAHEAS010000923.1 GCA_024642645.1 Saprospirales bacterium
CAGCAACACGGCACCCTCCCGCTCCAGAAATCGAAACATGTGAAAGTTGCCTGCTCCTACAGTGGTCATCGCCCAAAATTCACCGGTTATTTTGACCGAAACCTTTGACCTGAAACGGTCCACTTCAATGGCCTCAAACATTTTTCTGACTTCTTTGAGTGCATCAACATAATAGGTACTGGTAATTTGGTCAGCAAAGCGATAGAGAAAAGTCATCGCTTCGCTCCAATGAAGTTTATCAAAAATAGATTGCCATTTTACTCCCAATTGGAGCTTCTTTTTGTGCTCCAATTTCTCATAGAGATAGTCGAAGGCATTCTGTAAAACTTTATCGGTTTGTCCCTCCTTCACCTCAAACGGCCTTGTTGTGTACCCAAAATTGTTGACAATATCGGCAAGGTTCAAGGCATTGACGATGGCCAAAAAAAACGCTGGATTCACCTCTAAGCCATTTCCCGTGGTATCCTGATTCAAGCCTCCTTCGTTCTGGAATACCAGCACCCGGAACGCTTCGAAGCCGCAATCTTGCAAGGCCATGCGATATTCCGTTTCCAGCATGCCAAAACGGCATGGTGCATTGCAACCTGCCGTAAAAAAAACATAGTGTTCGACAATCTCCTCTTTGGTTAATCCGGATTTCTCCAACTCTCGCAAGTAATTAATGAGCCCGCCAACCATGAAATAGGAGGGATTGCACAGGCCGTTGTTCGAAAATTCCCTTCCAAGATGAAAAGAATCAATCGTCATTGGAGGCAGGACTTTGACCTTTAGACCCAAGTTTTTCATGGCGGCTTCCACCAAATAGTCGTGCGTTGGTGACAAGCCGCCTGTCAACACGGTTGTTGTTGCTCGCTCGCTCGCCAGAAATGGGCGCTCCTTCTGTATCCGGAATTGTTGGGCAACCGGCTTTCTGAGTAAGGATTCTTGAATTGATGAAATCGAGGTGCCTCTAGGCAAGGTTGGGTTTAATAGTTTTTCCATTTGAGGGGATAAATTAGTTTTTAAATGGACTGAATATAGCTGCAAACTGTGTCAATCATTGGTAATGTAAAAGAACTTTTTTCAACATCAGCTAGTGACTTTTATCAAGTTATTTATGGTTGAGAACAGTTGAAAAAGACTGCTTTTAGCGTAAACCCGTCATTTTACGATTCAAATAATGCATAATGTTCTATTTTGATTTGCAACATTTACATTTGTCTAAAAAATTATGCTAATGTCTTTCAACCCATTTCGCTTTTTGTTCGTTTTCGCATTGCTGCTGACCTCCACATTGGGTACCACCCAAAATACCAACTTCGGCCTTTATGCAGGACCGAGTTTCACCAAGTTGAAGTTGGAAGCGAGGTATGCGCTCCCCATTGATGTGAACATTGACCCCTATGATTTCAAAACAGGTGTCACAGTGGGAGGATATTTCACTTGGAATTTTGCCAACAATGTCGGGCTACGCGCAGAACTCAACTACGACCGTAAAGGCGGGAAATCTGGTCTAGAACTCTCCGACGGAAACGGCAATCCGCTTCCTGGCTATTCCATTAAGGACAATTTTGATTATTTTCAAGTGCCCGTCATGTTGCAACTTTCAGCAGGCGACGATTTCAAAATGCATATCCATATTGGGTATGCCTTCAGTTACCTCTTGCATCGAACAGACAAATTCCCCGACCAAATCAGGGTCGTCACGCCCACGCAAACCATCATTTTATTGATGCCGGAAGACTATAAAAACATTGACCATTCGATTGTGGCAGGCATTGGTGCCAGTTATAAGTTGGCTGGCGGAATGCAATTACAGGCTGCATTGAGGGCCTTCAATGGTAAACTGAACATTAGCAAAGGTGATTCCGCATTTGAGGCAAGGAATCTTGCTATTGGGTTATTGCTGGGAGTCGGTTTTTGACATTTCGTTTTTCACTCAGGATACTCCATCCGAATATGGTATATGCTGCGCAACATCTTACAAAATACTGTCCGACATTTTTCCATATCACCAAAGGTCAGTTTTGATTCA
>JAHEAS010000924.1 GCA_024642645.1 Saprospirales bacterium
CGAGTGCCTTATTGGTGAATCCGGTCACAATATCAAAGAAGCCACCGTAGCAGTGCATTTTGCCCTTGTCGATGTTCAAGGCAGAGCTATCAGCGCCCATCGTCGAATAGTAGCTGACGAGTTTGGTGGAATAGTCGTTCTGATATTCGTCGTCACCATTGATGCCGCTTCCGAGTGCTAACACGATGGTTATCAGCAATATAGCAAGACTGAGGCCTATGAATATCTTTTTATTGAACCCGTCTTGGTCAGAGGCTGTAGTTGGACGTTGCAGCCACTTAGAGGGGTCGTAAGCCGATTGTTTCGGCTTTGGTAAGGTTTGTTGACGAATGGGTTTAGCTGGTTTCTTACTCATGATACGTTGCTGTTTAAGCGGCGCAAGATAGCCTCAAAACTCTTTTGTGGGAAATGAATTGTGAATTTCGTTGACCTTCATCAAAGCAGCTGAACCGTACCAAGGATGAAGTTCCATGACCAACCGACCAGCTTGAATGGCAGGGTCAGACTCTGTTAGAGCCTTGGCCTCTTCCACTGTTTGAACATTGAAGATATAAATACCTCGAACGTCGCCCTCATCGAGAAATGGGCCTGCCAAAACCAAAGTTCCCTCGTTTGCCAGGCGGGTGATATTGTTCAGGTGCGCCTTCTGCAATTGGGCGGCTTCCGCTTGGCTCTGGCTCCTGTTTGGGCCAGCTTTCAAAAAAGCCATGACGTATGATTTCATGCCGTATTCATCTGCCCCAAGCGTTTTTGCAAGTGCGGTATCTTTCACGGCCGTCTGATACCAGGCTTCTTGGCTTATGGCTGAAAAACTTATCGACGATAAAATCGACAAAATGAACAGGTTCCTAAGATTCATTTTCTTAAATTTTTGATCACAAAAAGGTTGAAATTAAGTACGTCCCAAATAGGCCAAAGTTGTAGATAAAGTAAATTTTCCAGTCCACATACTCGTGTGGTGGAATATTTAGCGCCTGCCAATTGTACCAAATCAACACTACTCTATCCACCATAAAAGCGACAACAGCAGCCCAAGCTACGCCCAACAACCCGTAGCTGCTTCCCCACCAAAAACTTAGCAAAACCAGCACGACAAGCTCTGCCAATGCACTGATTATCAATATTTTGTTTTTACCAGCCCCCATTGTTACTACCTGTGGAAGCAGTATTCGGCTTGCAAGAGTCAAGGTAAAAATATTGAAAATTTGGGCAGATGCTTTAAAGTCTTCATTGAAAAAAAAGGGGAACAAAAACGGTGCTGCGAGCATCGAGGCCATGCTAATTGGAAATAGCCAATGTGATAGCTTTCTAGTATTGGATTTTATGCGTTCCAAGCCAAGCGACTGGTTTTCAGCCAATTCTGGAATGAGGGCGGTTGCAAGTGCACCTACCATCAGCACGGCTATGGGCAGCTCTCTTGCTCCGTATCGGAAGATAGCAAATGCTTTTTCATCTTCAAAAATTGTGGACACAGCCAATCCGCTGACGTACTCTGAGCCCTTTCCTATAGCAGCAAAAAGGAGCAGTGGCCAGGCCAACAGTAGGTATTTTTTCAAAAAAACAGGGTCGAAAGTCCAATCCGCATAGCGGTAAACGATTGCCAGACTCCATACCAGTTTGACGAAAGCCCAAACCACAAGTCCGTACATGGTTTCCCTAAGTGAAAAATTGAGGAAAATTGGCAACACTACCAGCACCAGTTGAAGCCCAAAACTCACCACGCCAAAAATGACAAGTTGTTTGTATTTTTTGAGCAGCAAATAGAAAATATGCAACAGAAAGCTTGGTGAGTTGAGGGCTAGAAAAATTGCCAGAAGGTTAAGGAAGGGGATTTGCTCAAAGTTCGTAAGGTGTTGACCGACAGGCTTTTGAAATAAAAAAAGTAGGCTGCCAGTAAACAAGCCAGCTAAACTAAAAAGTAGGAAAACATTGAAAACGGCCCTTTTTTGAGTGGCTTCATCCAGCTTCGCAAAGAGTTGGAGCAAGGCATTTTGACCGCCGGCCACCCAAAAA
>JAHEAS010000925.1 GCA_024642645.1 Saprospirales bacterium
GCCCAAAGCTCCGCCTTGCCCGTGTTGTCGGTCACGGCTTGCCAAATGGTTTTGCCGCTTTTTTTATCCAACAAACTGACGGGTTCGCCCACGATGGCATCGCCGGATTTGTTGCTCAACTGCACGCAAAACCGCTCCTTCGGCACAATGCCCCAGTACTCGCTGTACGACTTGAACTCGGCCTCGCTGAGGTCTTTCCACATTTCCCATTTCAGAAAATCGTTCACTTCACCTGCTGTCAACAGCCGTGATTTTGGAGAGACGGAGGCTGGCAAGCTCAGGGTGTCCGCGGTGAGGAAGGTTTTGCCGTTGATGACGCTACCGCCGCCAGTGCTTCTACTTGAACGCTTTGCGCTGATAGCCACAACTTTAGAGGGCGCATCAGCATAACTTGCTTTGTCCATTGTCATGAACAGTTCAGATTTTTCTTCAAATCTTGATGGCGGCGGCGGTGCCGCTGCCAGCGCATGTTTTCGTTGGACAAGCACCTTTTCCTCATAAGTCTCCGGGTCGAAAACAATGATAGTGTCGTATTCGACGGCAGCCGTTTTTTCCATGGAGGCGTCGGAAGTCCGGACACCGTCAATATAGTAGTCGGCGTCCTCTTTTCTCGACCCTTTCGACATGGCCAAGGCGTTCCTTTTTTCCAAAAGAACCACCTCGAACTTCGGGTCGGCCAAGTTTTTTTCTGTGATGACCACTTTGTACGGCTCGAATCCCGCTGCCGAGAACAACAGCGTGTCGGGGAGTTTTGTGGCGATGATTCGGAAGGTGCCGTCTGAGTTGGTTACCACTTGATTGGATTTGTCCGTGAACTCCACGGTCACCTTAGCGGCGGCAAAGCCCCGTTCGCTGAGCACAGTACCCCGGAGTTCTTGGGCTTGCGACGAAATTTGGAGAAAGGCGATGATGGTTAGCAGTACGAAGATTTTTTTCATGGCAGATAGGTTTTTATGAAAGATGTGAGGTCGATGGATGCGTGGCGTAAGGGAATAACACAAATAGCGGAGAAAAATACAGGAGATTTCTACTTTTTAACGCTAAGGCAACGAGCAGCAGCAGTATTTGGCAAGTAAAATTCGGGAGAGTGCAAATATCGCAATGGTGCATTTCACCAAAATTGCCCTGCAAAAAGCTCAAAATTCCGTATCATTGCCAGCAAAAGAACCTCACGTTGGCTACCCTAGAAATGCTGTTCAACATCCCTTGACTGATTTAGTAGTTAAACTTCAGACTTAAGATGAACAAACACTTTTTGCGCCCCCTACTACTTTTTGCAGGGCTGGCAGTCGGTCAAATTGCCTTTTCACAATCCATTTTCATCAATGAACTCCTCGCTTCCAACAGCAACGGGGCAACGGATGAGGCTGGTCAGTACGAGGATTGGGTCGAACTTTTCAACGCCGGGCTAACCGCCGTGGACATTGGCGGCATGCACCTCACCGATGACCTCGGCCAACCCACCAAGTGGAAAGTCCCAGCCACAAATCCAGCAATGACGACTATCCAGCCCGGCGGCCACCTGCTCTTCTGGCTCGACAATGAACCTGCACAGGGTATCCTACACGCCAATTTCAAACTCAGCGCTGGCGGTGAGGACATTGGACTTTATGCCGCTGACGGCAGCCAATTGGACGCCCTTACCTTCGGACCGCAGACCGCCAACGTCTCCTACGGGCGCAGCTCGGACGGCGGCAGCAGTTTCCAGTTTTTCACCACCCCAACCCCACTCACTCCGAACGGTGGGACGCTCGGCGGCAGCTTTGCGCAAGCGCCAACAGTATCCGTCGGTGGCGGTTTTTTCAGCAATGCCTTCTCTTTGGCCATCAGCTCCGCTACACCCGGCGCCCAAATCCGCTACACCCTCGACGGGAGCGAGCCGGGAGCCAGCGCCCAACTTTACGCCGCTCCCCTCCAAATTGGCCAAAACACCACGCTGCGGGCGAGGGCATTTGCCACAAGCTACTTGCCCAGCCCTATCACCACGCAAACCTATTTTTTCGATACACCGC
>JAHEAS010000164.1 GCA_024642645.1 Saprospirales bacterium
GTCTTTACCACCGGTGACTACCCAGTAAATGTCCATCTCGAAATCCACAATGTCAGCATCGGTATTGGCCAGCATGTAGTCTTGTGGCAGTTGGCCATCCACTGGCTGGAAGGAATAAGCATGGTTGTGGTAGGCATAACGGATGCCAGCTCTTTTACAAATTTCGCCGTGGATGTTAAAACTTTCCACAATCGGCTTCCACGCTTCTATCGATTTCTGTGCGCCGATATGTGGCGTTATCAGGTAGTTCACGCCGATGGCAGCAGCTTCGGCAGCCTTCTTTTCAAAGTCTTTTTTAGTGTCACAATGGCTGGAAACAAGTGTCATGCCCAGTTCATCCATGTAAGATTTGAACTCCGTGTTTTTCATGCCCCAATAGATGCCCATGTCGCCTTCAAAGCTTTCGATTTGCTTGTATCCAGCAGCGGCTAGCTGCTTCAGCACGCCCTTGGGGTCTTTGTACATGTCATCTCTGACACTCCAAAGTTGTATGCCATATTGTGGAATACTGCCTGCGCTCGTTGTGCCAGTAGTGTCCGAGGTTTCCGTGTTGTTAGCCTCTCCAGTTTTCGAGGCATCGGATGTGCAGGCCCAGTTGGGCAGGATAAGCGCCCCAGCTGCGGCAGCTCCAGCGTATTGGAAAAATTTTCGACGTGAATGATTCATTGTTGATGTTTTATAGTGAACTAATAATTGAAGCCACGAATTACACCATTTTTTTTCATAAACAGTGTCTCGAAACAAATCTTCTCGTTTTTGTTACACTATGCTATTTGTTTGCTGATACAAAGTTCAAACAAATGGATTCTAGTACCTTGCGGTCTATTCACAACCAAACCAATTCGATATGCGAAGCTTCACCTATCTATTTGCAATTGCTTTTTTCTTTCAGACAATGTTAACTGCCCAATCAGTGCCTTTCCAACTGATATATGGGGAGGATGACAGCCAAGAAGTAGCGGTGGGCAGCGTCCAGGTGGCAGATGGGAGCATTTTCATGGTTGGCAATATTGATTCTGACACAACCAACGGCTATGATGTGCTGTTGGTAAAAGTCAGTGCCCAAGGCGAAGTTATTTGGTCACGCTCCTACGACAACGGCCAGAGCGAATTTGCGCAAGATTTTATTCTAAAAAACAACGAATTCATCATCGCTGGCGAAAGCAACCAACTGGTAGGTTTCGACAAAAACGCATTCATCCTAAAAGTGGACATGGATGGCAATATGGTGGAATTCAGCCTGTACGGAGTACCAACGCTCGGCGAGCAGTTTCAAGGCATCTCAACCACGGCTACAGGGTACATTGCTTGCGGCTACATTAGCTCCACTACTGGCGTAGGCAACGACATCTATGTTCGGCATTTTGGGACAGGATTAGGTGATAGTTGGGAGAAGACCCTTGGCGAACCAGTCAACGATATCAGTATGTCTGTCGCACAGCTACCAAATGGCAACTTCGCCCTTAGCGGCGACCGCCGGGTGGATTCAGTGACGTATAACCCATTTGTGTTGATTCTTGACCAGCGGGGTGACATCCTCTACGAGGCTCCTATTACTTCTCCGTACAATGGCGGATGCAAAAACCTTATGGTAGGCGCAGATGGAAATGTCCTTGTAGTCGGTGAAATGGCTACCCCAACCAGTATGGCATTCGATATTTTTCTGTCAAAAATAACGCCTGAAGGCGAGGTGCTTTGGACGAACTACATCCCCTCAACCGATGCTTCCGATGCAGGATTTGCCTTTTGCGAAGTCAATCCCGGCAGCCTTGTTGTCGCCGGATACAGTTTCAACACTGCCGCTGCCAACACGGACATCGTGGCCGTCTCCGTGGATTCGCTCGGGCTCGAAGTTGACCGCAAATATTTTGGCGGCCCCGGGCTCGACATTGCCTACGACGTGAAGCCCTCCCTTTCAGGGGGCCTGCTAATCTCTGGCAAAACATCCTTCACCTCCAATCAGGATGCCATCCTCATCCACGACTTCTTGACGCTGGCAACTGGCACTACTACAGTCAAATCGCCCATCGAAGAATTAATCTTGAGCCCTAACCCTATCGCTCCTGGCACCATGCTACGAATGCCCGAAGAATGGCAGGGGGCAGATTGGTCATTGATCGATGTCACTGGTAAAAAGATGGGCCTAGGCACAGTAAATCAAGGCGTAATAATACCTGAGCTGCCTTTTGGGACTTATTATTTACAGTTAAAAAAGGGATTGAAGACTAGCGTTGGAGAGGTCGTCATTTCCCCTAATTGAACGGTAGTTTTTTGAAAATGGAAGCCCTGCCAACATTCAATGCTTTGGCAGGGCTTCCATTTTTATGAAAAAGTCAGTCCTTGATTTACGGGATTTGTTCCACCAAAATACAATTCACAAAATTGCAGCCCATACCTGCTTGAATAAAAGTCAACGCCCTGTCGTTGTTGGGGCCATTAAAAATGGCATAGCCATCCAAGTTGTAATCCTCCACGAAATAGCCCTCCAACATGTAGTTAACATTGTGGTTTACATTTGCAGGTGCGCTTACCACCAAGGAAAACAGGGAAAAAGTATCATTATTGGGTCCAACATGAACCACTTTCTTGTCCCCGTTCGCATCGCCCAACCAAAGCTCCCGATGGTTACCATTTGTTGCAGCTGCATTGCTGCCGTAAAGGGGTATGGCTGGGTTAGAAAAATCTACTACAGTCGTGACATTGGTCAAATTGAACGCCTGCTCAGTCATCACCCCAAGGTGGCTGCGGTGGCGCACTGAGACGTGGTACTTACCAGGTGCTACATTGATGAAACGAACCGGAGAGATACCGTCCACAGCCACCACATCGCCATCACGCTGGAGCAGGGCAGCCCTTGTCGCTACTGGTGTGGCAAGCGAGTTGTCGCTGCGCAATTCCACCACCACCCAATCAACGATGGCATTGGTGCCCGTTACCTGAAAAACAGCCGGGCTGCTGATGGTCTCACCGCCGCCACCGCCGTAATGCTGAAAATTGGGTAGGCTGGAATACGGTTCGGTACTTGGCAACAGTCCCTTGGCACGGAGGTCGTCACGCATGAGGCCATTGGATTGTATGGCACCTTTCAAGAATAATTTTGGAGAAACCATTACGCCGTTGTGGGCATTCATGTTAAACGATAAGGCTCCAATTAGGACAGACAGCAGGGTTGTTTTGTGTAAAATGCTCATTTTCATGATTTTAGAATTGGGGAGTGGGTGATGGATTTGATGGTTGATTTGACTTGTGGTTTGGCTGAAGGATTATGGAATTTGCTCAGTAATGTTACAGTTCCCTGCCTGACAGCTCCCAATCAATTGATCTAAAATTGGAATTACATCATTGTCATTGCCTTCAAAAATTGACTTGCCATCAAGATTTACATCTGTGCTCAAATAGCCCAGGAGAATGTAGTCGAGGCTGAAACTGGTATTGCCTGGTGCCTGAATTACTTTGAAGAATATGATATCCCTATCATTGCCTGCCCCCTGGTAAATCACTTTTTTGTCAGCGTTAGTATTCCCCAGCCAAAGCGCTCGTAGAGTGCCGTTATTGTAGCACGCATTGGTTCCGAAAAGTGGCATGTAAGGACTTGTGAAATCTACAAAAAATGGCTGGCTTGATAGATTTTTAGGCGCTGCAGTCATAACCCCAATATGGTTTCGGTGTCGTACTACCACGTAATATTTGCCATTAGCCACCAAAAAATTTAACGGCGAAACCCCGTCCATATCCACCACATCGCCGTCCCGCTGAAGCAAGGCGGCGTGAGTCGTAACGGGTGTGGTTATTGAATTTTCGCTCCGCAATTCTACCATTACCCAGTCCACGATAGCATTGTTTCCTGTGACTTGAAAGACTGCTGAACTGGCTACGACCTCCCCGCCACCGTTACCATAATGTTTAAAATTGGCCAGGCTGGAATAGGGTTCAATGTTGGGTAAAAGGCCATTTGAACGAAGGTCATCCCGCATTAAACCACTTGGCTCCAAAGCACCTTTGAGGAACATTTTTACTGATACTTTGACGCCATTGTGAGCAGCTAAATTGAAAACAGTAGCAGGTAAAACAATAAAAAGCAGGGTTACTTTGTGTAAAATGCTCATTGTCATGGTTTTAGAATCGGGGAGTGGGTGATTAAATTGATGTTTGATACGCTGGCGCTGTTTGGATTACGGCATCTGCTCCACCAAGCGACAATCTTTGTCTACCTGCGGGCAGTTGTAACGCCAGAAAAACACGATGTCGAAAGCGATGTACGAACCATCTGAAGTAGGGCCTTGGTATTTAACCATCCCATCGAGATTGATGTCGCAATCATCATATCCATTGAGGATGAAATTATAGTTTGCAGCCACGTTTTCCGGGGAGAGGAGCACATGAAAATAGATGCGGTCTTTGTCATTTTCCGGGCCTTCGATGCGCACGTCACCGTCATGGTTGGCGTCGCCGGCAAAGAGAGCCATCTTGTCAACGATTTGAATCATGGGGTGTTTGCCGTAAATCCCGGTTTTGGGGCTGGTGAAATCAACTAATACTGGTGTTTCTGAAAGTGGAAACACATCTGTGGACATCACACCAAGGTGGTTGCGATGCCGCACAGCTACGAGGTAGTCCCCGGCATCGATACCTTCAAAATTCAAGGGCGAAACACCGTCCAGGTCCACCACATCACCATCCCGTTGGAGCAGCGCCGAACGGGTGGACAGCACAATTTTCTGAAATTCAGGGTGACGCAACTCCACGAACACCCAGTCCACAATGGCATCCTGCCCAGTGACCATTAGCACTTCAGTATCAACTATAACCTCAGTGCCACCTTGTTCGCCATAATGGCTGTAATTGGAGCGGCCGGAGTACGGCTCGTCCACTGGGATAAGGCCTGCCACCCGCAGGTCATCCCGCATCAGTGCGTTGGGCTGCTTGACACCCAGCATGGCACCTTGGAGGTACATCCTGATTTTCAATTTTACCCCTGATTGGGAAGGAGGATTGGAGGCATTGCCGCAAGGCAACAAAAACAAAAATGCCAGTGAGACTGTGAGCAGGGTACGCATATTCATGGGAAAATATTTTCGAAAAAAACTGGATTGAACATGCCTTATGTGTTTCAAACCAAAAGTTAATTCGGCAATAAAACACTGCTAGACAACCAGTTACAATTTCAAGTTGCAAAGGGGGAGTTGCACCGAGAGGTGAAATAATTCAATAGCGTATTTGCCCTGCGGTTGTTTTTTGTGGAGTAGAAAGAGATAAGAATTAAGAAAATGCTTTTTGCAAAGACCATACCCAATTGGGGGCATACGTCTTGAGAAGCCAGTAGCGCCTATGATTCGGCCAGTTGGCGATTGAATAGCTCGAAACCATTATCTTCCTAAACCAAATAAATACCAATGGGGAGGTTGGGTAACCCCAACCTCCCCATTTTTTAAAAAAGTGTCGATATGGATAACTACTTACCTCGTCACCACGAACTTCTCAGAAACCGCACCGTCCTTTGTCTGCAAAACCAGGACGTACATCCCTGGCCCGTATTGGTCGGCATTCAACTCAAAAAAAGTATCGCCGCCTGATGCTTTTGCCCCACTGCACAGTGTTCCAATCAACTGTCCCTGGAGGTTTTTTACATACAATTGATACCAGCTATCTTCCATCAAATTCACGGTTATTGAAAGTCGGTAGTCAGTAGGGTTTGGATAGCAATTCAACGTCGGTTGATTTTGCGGCTGCGACGGCTTTAGCAAATTAGGCGGTGGCGTCTTGGACAAATCTGGACTGTCGCTGACAACCGGGCTGGTACCGGGGCCGCACTCCTGAATGGCCGCCACGAAAAAGCTGCCAAATTCAGCATGGAAATCCGGTTGTAAGTTGATACGGTTTCCAGCATGAAAAACTACGCTGTTGCCGACTTGCACCACCCCATTTGAGGTGATAAAATCCTCTGCCATGTACAAACCAGGAGCGATAATGCCACCCAATGCCAAATTGTTAGGACAGGTTTCGAGTATGTTAAAATAGTCGGTCGTGTACATTCCCCGCCCGTGAGTAGCAGCAGCAACTAGGTTGTCCGAAGGCCGATATTGTAGCATGTCCACCCGCACATTAGATAGGCCAAAAGTGTTGGTTGGAAACCATTCCGTGGAGGCACCATTGAGGTCGTCGGTGGACCAAATGCCCAATTCCGTGGCAATCAAGACCTGATCTGGGTCGGCAGGGTGGAACATGGCCCAACGCACGGGCATGTCCGGCAGCATACCTTCCACGCTGTTCCAGGTCGTTCCGCCGTCTGGGCTTTCGAAAATGCTGACGATACCGTAATTGGAAGCCGTGGCCAGCAGGTGCAGCTCATTTCCCACTTCTACAGCAATGCTGGAAACATACGTGGAGAAAGGCGTAGTTAGCTGGGTCACCGTGATGGCACCTGGCTGTTCAGCATTATCAATCCGCAAAATGCGGCCGTTTGTAACGCCCAAATAGATGCGGTTTGCTGTGTTCGGCGAAACAGTGGCGATGCTCATGCGGGCATTGCCCATTTGAGAGATGTTTTCGAAGGTGACAGTGTTGGCCGCCCCTACCCCACTCACCCTGCCCAGTGTGTCATTTCCATCGGAAAAATAGAGGATATCGCTGCCGCTGTCGTATGCGGCTGGCGTTATGAATAGTGTACCGTTGTCACCGGGGAGCAGTGTTCCGAAGGTTGCGCCGCCGTCATTTGACACAAAGAAATTTCTGTTCTGTGAGCCGGTTACTTGTATCATTGGATTGTCCTGGTCAATGAAACAGAAAGCGCCATCATTCCCGGTGGGCTGGTCGGTAGCGCACATCCCAGCGCAGGTGAAGCGCTGCGTGCCATTGTCCTGCGTGCCACCGAGGATGTAGTTCGTGGCAGCGGTGGGATGCAAGGCATTAGCGTAAAACTGCGTGACGTTGTAGCTGTCGTTCTTGGCTGTCAGCGTCGGGTTGGCATTGTCTGCATTAGTAGAGCGATAAACGCCACCATCGTTGCCGAAGACCATGTCCGTGGAACTTCCGGGCCGATAAACCAAAGCATGATGGTCGGCATGAACGCCCATGGCTTGCGTCCAGTTCATCCCATTATCCCCGGAGACAAACAACCTGACATCGCCCAACCAAACTCTGGCTGGATTCGTTGGGTCAACAGCCATGATATAGGCATACCAGCAAAAAACGCCAAGGTTCATGGGGCAGGTTCGGCTTGTCCAGCT
>JAHEAS010000926.1 GCA_024642645.1 Saprospirales bacterium
CGAGCTTTCCATTGGAGCTATGGATGTTCACCCTGTCAATGCTATTTTCGGTGGCAAAATGGAGCATATTGCTGGTTGGGTTGGGGTAAATGGTTAGGTCGTTCTTGTAGTTCTCTAGGGACCCATCTTGAATATCAGACACCACGCCAGTTACTGGCAAAACAAATACGACATCAAGGCTGCACCCATTTTGGTTGGTAGCGGACAGATGGATTTGATAGGTGGTTTTCATACTGGCGTCCACATCTTCCGTCAATACCAGCAGGCTGTCCAATATCGAGAAATAATCATTGTCTGGTCCAAGGGCATCATTCACAAAGGCAAAGGTTGGGGATATCGTATCTTGATTTTCATTCACGGCTATGATAGTCGCAAGGGCAGTACCTGCGGTAGCATCATGTTGAATTGAGTCTGTCGTTAGGAACAAATCTTGGATGCCATAGTCCGTTTTTACCTCGTATGGGTTGTCCACATCGCCGATGTTGCTATTCTCTAAAAACTCAACCGAACCAACCGCATCACGGACTTCGTTTTCCGAAGCGTCGTATAGCTTAAAAGTTATTTCGCTGCCGCTAAATTCATTGTCGTAAATAATCATGTAGGCAAACTTCCTTCCCATAAAATCAGTGTCCAAATGCTGGACGCCCCGCACTTCATTGTTTACGAATGCGGCTACCAAATCATTTTCATCATCACTTTCCATGCAGTCGAAAACTGCGACACCAGCCATCGTCATGGTGTATTGATAGTTGGCTGGCACCACTTCCCAACTTGGCTGTGCAGACAGGGTTGTGCAGTTTATCAGAAGCAAAGCTGATGCTGCGAAAATTTCATAGAAAATGGACATGTTATGGACTTTTTTTTCAGTTGCTGACCGCAATTTACTGCAAAGCAAAAAAATGAGGGGCGGCAATTTGCCGCCCCTGCCATGATTAGTTTGACTTTATTAATTTTTGCGTTTGGACTTGCCCGTTGGCGTGCAACTCAACGGTATAAAGACCGGGTGCCAAGTCGTAGTCTGACAGGTCAATTCGCCGCTGGTTGTATCCTTCTTCGAAAGACATTTCCGTTGTGAAAATTACTTGTCCCCACATATTTGTGACACTGACCCAAGCTTGCTCGTCCTTTTGCTCAGCCACATAATCTAGGAAGAAATGCTGGTTAAACAGGGTTGGGAAAGCCCTGAAAGCGCTTTCTTCAACTGTTTCAACTGGGGTGGTCAGTTTATTACAGATGTCCTCCCGTATGTTGATGACGAAAGGTTCCCTTGCATCCCCAGCATGCCAATTGGTCACAAAGTTGAACGATTGCCCCAAATCCACTGCTAAGCCACTCTCTGTGTCTAACAATTGGGCGGAGAGTCTGTCGCCTTCCTCGCCAGCGATGGTCAAGTAGCTGACCTCCATTTCCTCCAATTGCTCAATGGGTGCGTAGGCCCTGGTATTACCGAGCGCATCGAAGATGCCGACAGCATATTTGCCACCAGATAAGACTTCACCGCACTCGTTCTCGACCGTACTGAGCAGGGTCATATTGGTGTTGAACTTGCCATCTTTCACCTTCCATTGGTCAGCGACGGCGCTTTTGGTGACTGTATTTTCACCTGCAATCTTAATGGCATCTTCGCTTGGGTCTTCCGTAAAATTGCCAAACATCCCAGCCAATGGGTAGGTAAATGATTTAGCAGACATGGACATGTACATGAAGCCTTGACCCGGTTTCATCGTCTTCAAGCTGCCTATCCAGCCCAAGGAGGCATCATAGACCGCAAACTGCGTTTTACCCTTGACGATATCGCCAGCTTGGGCATTTAGGTTGCCGAATGCTTGCGCCAAATCTTGGTTTCGGATAGAAATAAATCCAATCCAGTTCCAGCCATTTGCCAAGTTGATGGTACGTGTTGTCGGATTTATCAACGTGCCCTTCATGGTCAAGGTACCAGCAACTGCTGTAGATAGCTTGTACAGTTGTTCTGGTTTAATGCCCGCATTGTTGTTGTCGAGGG
>JAHEAS010000165.1 GCA_024642645.1 Saprospirales bacterium
ATTCTTGAAAGCCAACCCAGGCCTAAGTTCCCGCTTTGACAAGATGCTAAAATTCGAGGATTATGACGCCCAAGATTTGCTTCGGATTGCGCTTCAAATGCTTGAGCATAAAGGCATCTTGCCCGCACCTGAGGCTGAAGAACATCTATCTTCGTATATGGAATTCTTGTACAATTATCGGGATAAATACTTTGGAAATGCTCGTACAGTAAGACAAGTTGTAACTGAAGCTATCAAAAATCAAAACCTCCGGCTTGCTAGCCTCTCGCCAGATGAACGGGAAAATATTTCTTCCAACATCCTAATTCTAGAGGACGTTATTGACTTTAAGTCTGATAGCAGTTCCTTCATTTTTAACAAAAAAGGAATAGGGTTCCGTAGGAGTGGTGATTGAATAAAAAAGCCCAGCATTTTAATCAAAGCCGGGCTTTTGTTCAACAAATTCTTGTGCATCAAGCATTTACATACATCACCTCTTTCACTGCTTTGATTATTTTTGAAGGATTGGGCATGTACTCATCTACTAGTGTAGGAGCATAGCCAAGTGAAGTGTCAGCTGAGTTCACTCTTGTCACTGGTGCATCCAAATGGTCAAAAGCGTATTTCTGTACTTCGTAGGCAATTTCAGCAGAAACGCCAAACAATGGCCAAGATTCATCAACAACAACAAGACGGTTAGTCTTTTTTACCGATTCAATCACCGTGTCAATATCTAACGGGCGGATAGTGCGCAGGTCAATAACCTCAGCCGAAATCCCCATGCCTTCCAATTCCTCGGCAGCTTTTAATGCTTCCAAAACCATTTTGTTGAAAGAAACGATAGTAACATCTGTACCATATTTGCGCACAGCCGCTACACCTATTGGCACAAGGTATTCACCATCGGGAACCATGCCCTTATGGCCATAGAGCACTTCGGATTCCATGACACAAACAGGGTCATTGTCTCGAATAGCTGATTTCATGAGCCCTTTGGCGTCGGCAGGGTCAATACAGGAAATGACCTTCAGCCCAGGAACGTTGCCAAGCCAACTTTCAAAAGTCTGGGAATGTTGTTGAGCAAGTTGTCCAGCAGCTCCAGAAGGTCCTCGGAACACAATTGGGCAGGTAAAGTCACCTGCTGACTGTGATAAGGTTTTTGCTGCGTTGTTTACGATTTGGTCAAATGCCAACACGGCGAAATTCCAAGTCATGAACTCGATGATTGGCCTGAGACCATTCATGGCTGCACCCACACCTATACCTGCAAAACCAAGCTCTGCAATAGGCGTGTCAATGACACGTCGTGCACCAAATTCTTCCAACATGCCTTTGCTGACCTTGTAGGCGCCATTATACTCGGCAACCTCCTCGCCCATGAGAAAAACGGAATCATCACGTCGCATCTCTTCGGACATTGCCTCCCGAAGGGCTTCCCTCAATTGAAGTTCTCTTGCCATCTTGATATAAATATTTTTTTGGAAAAATTCATGTTTCTAAAAAGAGCTGCAAAAGTATCTTTCCATTCCCAACTTTTCAGCATAAAAATTTAAAGATTCACAACATATTATTTCACATTTGGTTGAATATGTTGATTTTATTCTGCACTAAGTTGCAAGTTGCCCTTATCCGAAAAAAAAACCAACATGTTTTTCGTTTACAGAATATTATCACGAACTTTGACGTGCAAACTACAATTTTATACCACTATGCGGCTATCCAGGATTCATTACTTCCTACTTACTTTGACTACTTCTTTGCTTTTTTCTTGTGAAGACGTGGTTAATTTGCCCGTCGATTCAATTCCTGAATTAGTGGTTTTTAGCAACTTTTCCGACCAGAATGGACTTGAAGTTTATGTTTACAAGACAAGGTCTATCCTTTCAAACGAGCCAACAGAGTATGTGAAAAATGCTGGTGTAAAGGTATTAGCTGGTGAGGAATTATTGGAGCAATTGCATTTAGTAGTGCCTGATGAATCCATTCCCTACTATTCCACATCCCATTTCACGCCAGAATTTGATAAGGAATATACGATTGAAGTAAACGTGGAAGGCTATGAGACAATTACTGCTAAAAACAGTGTCCCAACGCCTGTTAACCTGGAAGATGTTTCCTTTGAACCACTAGTGTCGCCTGGAAAAGGAGACGATGTTATGGTCAATTTTTACACCTCAGTTTCCTTGCGTGACCCTGCTGGCATTGAAAATTATTACCACCTGAAATTTTACCAAGAACTAACTCCTTTTACCGTTGTATCAAGCAACGATACAATATTTGGCGCTACTTACTTGGCCTATCCTACTTCTGTGGACAAGGTTGATGAAAATGCGCCACTTACCAAATATGACAAGGACCAAAGTTATTTAATCAAAGATACCTATTTTGATGGGCAATACATTACGTTCAACTTTAACGGCCAGTATTCTTTCAATCCCACAGAAACGGTTCCTGGAAGGTTCTTGATTGAACTTAGAACGGTCTCAAAGGCCTACTTTTTGTACCATGAATCCCTTAACAGGCAGTTCCAAAATAATGGGTCAGTCGGAGGGGAAGGAGATGTCGTTTTTAACAATATAGACAATGGTGTCGGTAATTTTGCGGGATTTACATCTAAAGTGAATTCTTTCAAATTAACTGACTAACAAGAGTTTACAACACGCTGAAGGTTCTCTAAAAAAAAGAGCGGTAAACGATTCTCTCGTTCCCGCTCTTTTTTTTTACTTATTCTTGAATAAGGCTTAAACTGTTGATTTAAGGCCTAGGCAACCTTGAACTACTGAAGCTAAGGCCTCGACCATTGTAAGCTGCAGTTGAATTCAAGCCCGTAATTGAGTATTGTTTCCGTGGGTTAAAATTGGCTTCGTGTTTTTTAACAGCTCTATTTGCAGCAAGTGTAAGCTTAGAAATCAGAGCTGTCAATTTTTTCGTTTTAACATTATCCATAGCGCACGGATTTAAGTGTGAGTAAGGAGGTTTAAAAAAATGCGTATTCGCTATTGGATATTTCAAAGGATATTCTGTGCCGGCAAAGTTAAAAACAATCTGATGTATTAATAACAAACAGGATATTATTTTTTTAAAAAAAATAAACTGCAAAATTAAAAATCACCGAAACCAAGAATTACCAAATACGACACTGATTCATGAGGATTAATCTTCTCCTGACTTTAGGCCACCCTCTCCACCAGAACCAAATAATGAAGTTATTGCACTGTTGTTGACATCTCCAATCTTAATAGCAATGAAATGATGGTTAACTTCATCCATCATTAAGTCACTAACCAGAATTGATTCGGGAAAAGGCTCGACAAATGGATTCAACGGGTTTGGGAAATCATAAGAGGCGTCAACGAATCTCCAAGAGGTGTTGTTGGGAAAAGCAGTATTTATCACCAAAATGAGTTTTCTAATTTCGACGATATCAAAAGTGGAAACCGCACCTGAATTGTTGATATCAGCGGCTATAATTTTGTATGGTGAGTCCAAGGTGTCAACTCCAAGAATATGTTTCCGTATTAGCACCAAGTCAAAAGTCGTAACGCCATTAAGGGGCAAGGTATCTTTTTCAGGAGTGAGTGTGTAGTCGCTCCCGATAGGTAATGAGGTAAGATAATTTCCATTGACTCCAGTTGAAACGGTTTGGTGAAAGCCATTTGGGCCGTCAATGTTTACAAGAACATTATTGACTCCAAAATTCTGTTCTGTTTCAATAATCCCACCAATTACTGGGTCATCTCCTTGACAACCTACACCAGCTTCTAATGTTAGGTTGGCTTGGCAATGATTTTGATTTCCGGCAGCATCATAAATCCACACATCAAGCAGGTACGAACCTAAATCATCGCAGGTGAAAACTAGGACTTCCGAAATTGAATCGGCAGAAAATGAAAAATCAAGCTGGGCAGTACAGTTGTCATGGCTTCCATTGTCAAAATCATTAACCCAGACATTGACATATCCTGCAGGAAGCATTTCAATTGTATCAGAAACCAAACAGATAGCTACTGGCGGAATTGTATCTATTACTGAAAAAGATGTAACACAAGTCTTTGTTTTTCCACATTCATCAGTAGCTAAATAGGTAACTGAATATGAACCTGGAGTTATACTAACCGAAGCACCTAAAGTGGTGCCAAGGCTTCCAGATACGGCAATTGCAATATCGTCTCCACAACCATCTACAAATGGCGTTGGAACGTTCATATCAAATGTACAATCAGTACCATCTAGGTACAAATCAGGTATTTCACAACCATCCGGAAAAGTTAGGGCAGCGTTGTTATTGACGTGAATGGTCTGGGTGTAGGTCATGTATCCATCGCCATTGTCCATAAATTGGTTAGGATTCAATTCTGTGTCAGTGCCAGTAATTGTATCTGAGTAAGCACAGGAGTTGATAATTACCCACTCCCGATTTACCGTGAAGCAGCCAGGCAATCCAGACGGAATAATCATGTCATTAAATGATGGTGAAAGCTGTTCGCAATTTACCATTGTCACAGTTGGGTCGGGAAGGTCAGCTAGCGCCAATGCGATACAAAGAGAAGTGTCCGGTGGGAATTGAGTTACAAAATTGGAAACATGTTGCACGATGATAGATTGAGTGCAACTCAGTGTATCCATAGAATTAGTAGCTAAAATATGCCTGGTGACTACCCCATTTCCACAACCGTCAACATCGGAAGTTGCATTCTGATTTAAGACATAGCTACAATTGTCATAAAAAATAGGACTGCCATTTTGATTAAAAACGCTGAAATTTCCAGCCTGTATAGCAGGTGATAGCACCGCAAAAAAATAATCGCAGTTGACGGTATCAGTAGGTGGACAGGATACAAGCGTTTCATTTGTAATCTTCAATAACAAGGTTTGGGTAGAATCATTTCCGCAAACATCTGTTAAAGTGTAGTCTATTTGATAGTTACCTGGCAGTGTATCTGGGTGAATCCACATTCCATTAAGATTGGAATTGCCAAAAGGTGTTTGAATCAAAAAGTTAAAACCAGAGCATTCAGCTAACACATTTGCGGGGGGTAAGTAAACGGAGTCGACACAAGCGCCGGAATTGCTAAAATATAACGTGTCTGGTATCTCAAAAAATGGAGGCTGCGTGTCTGCAATCAAGATTGTTTGTGTGTCCCTAACGGTCATTGCCCCACATATGCTAACAACTGACCATGCCCGCTTGATAAGGTAAGAATCACCACAAAGGGGGGTGATGTTGTCAAGATAACTGACTGCAAACTTGCAATGCACATTGTTATTCGGTGGGTAATCACCTACCAGCGGCCAACCAGTGACATTGGGGTGGGCAGTTGCGACCAGGCCAAGTGTATCGTTGCAATTGATTGATGGATTAACAATGCCATCCAAGTCTTCTGGAAAAACAACGAGGCTTATTGGAAAACGCTTTCCCGTTACCAATTGCTCACAGGTTGTTTGCGTGCCATTGGGTGAAATAGCTATCCAAGTCCGAGTAATCTGGAAAGCAAAAGTATCTGGACATTGAGTGAAAGTTAGTTCATCATCATAGGATAAACTTACGGTGCTAAAACATCCAGTCAGTTCAGGCACTCCCGTAAATGCTGTATCGATTGGCTCATTACAATATTGCACCAGATTGGGAGGGCATACAATGGCTTCCATTTCACCACCAGAGACAGTCACTATGGTTTCGCAAGAATGCCCCGTCTCTGTATTAGTCAACTGAACATTGAAGCTGACACCTACATCGTCAGCATTAATAATACCTGGCACCCAGTTACCCGCCTCGAAAATTTCAGTCGTATAATCTTCATCACAAGGACTGTAACTGTTGCCAAGTATGTCGGTTGCAGTCAACTCACGTTCGCATTCACCGTTCAATGATACGGAAACAATCCCTGGACAATTAAAATTTGTGGAATTGTAAGCTAAAATGTTCACCTCGAAATCACAGGTGTAAAAATTGTTGTTTTGGTCAGAGACTGCTAATGTAACTATGGTAACCCCAGTTGGTAAGCTGGTTCCAGGAAAAGGGAAAAAAACAGGGTCAGTAGCTTGGAAATTAGCACTCCAAACCAGCGTGTCATAATCAATGAAAACACTGCATTCATCAATAGGCAGGTTTATTTCGTAATCATCTGGACAGGTAAGCACTTGTGCTTGCAGATGGGAAATACCCGTTGTAAAGCAAAGTAAAAAAACTGCTACAGCCTTGTAAATCAGGTACTTAAAAAGAGGTGTAGTCTTGTGAATCGGTGACATCATGGGAAATAATTTTAGCCAAATAAAATTCCTTCAGGACCAACTTACTAAATTGGTTGTTTGTTGATAGTCCTTGAATTTCATGAAATGCCCTAAAACAATGGTTGGATCGTATCTTAAGTAAGACCTAGGTGAGGATGGGGCTAGATGTGCTGTTTCCTAAAACAGACGCAATTTAGAACTATTTTAAAAAATAGCCTGGATTTTTTTGAAAATCAAATTTTATGCCCAAGGAACTATCTACAAGCAAACAGCTTTATCTTTTACATAAAAAGCCTTTTCTTCGCAGCTTTTTAGACCGTCGGCCAGTTTAGTATCAAAAGCATTCAACTATTTCAATAGCTCAATATGGAATACAACCCTCGTGAAATTGAACAGAGATGGAAATCGTGGTGGGAACAAAACCAGGTTTACAAAGTCTCCAATGAAAGTTCCAAGCCTAAATACTATGTATTGGATATGTTCCCCTACCCTTCTGGTTCGGGTTTGCATGTCGGACATCCGCTGGGCTATATCGGCTCCGATATTTTCGCCCGCTACAAGCGCATGAGCGGCTTTAACGTGCTGCACCCAATGGGCTATGACGCTTTTGGACTACCCGCTGAGCAATACGCTATTCAAACGGGCGTCCATCCAGCAAAGGCCACTGCTATCAACATCGCCCGTTACCGTGAGCAGCTTGACAAAATTGGGTTTAGCTTCGACTGGAGCCGAGAAGTTCAAACCTGCGACCCAAAATACTACAAATGGACACAATGGATTTTCCTTCAACTTTTTAACCATTGGTACGACAATGAGGCGGCCAAAGCACGCCCAATCGAAGAACTCGTTGCCCATTTTGAAAAAGCGGGTACTGGGAACATCAATGCAGCTTGTTCGGAACCCATGGATTTTGCCGCTTCGCAATGGCAAAGCATGTCGCCAAAAGAGAAAGATGATGCATTGATGAATTATCGACTCGCCTATCGAAAGACCACTTACGTCTGGTGGTGC
>JAHEAS010000166.1 GCA_024642645.1 Saprospirales bacterium
CTCTGTCATGGCGTACATGTCCTCGTCCGGCTCGCCTACAGAGAGGCCACCGATGGCATTGCCTTCCCGCTCAAAACTGGCGATGGCTTCTGCCGATTCTTTTCGCAAGTCGGGGTAGGTGCTGCCCTGCACGATGGGGAACAGGGTCTGCTCGAAGCCGTACAGCCCCTCGGTTTCATCGAAGCGGTCGCAACAGCGCTTGAGCCAACGGTGAGTTAGGCCCATCGAATTCTTGGCGTAACTGTACTCGCACGGATAGGGCGTGCACTCATCGAAAGCCATGATGATGTCTGCACCGATTTCCCGCTGGATGTCCATCGCCTTCTCTGGGGTGAAGACGTGTTTCGACCCGTCAATATGCGACTGAAAAGTGACGCCCTCTTCCTTGATTTTTCGTTGCGCAGCAAGCGAATACACTTGGTAGCCGCCGCTGTCGGTAAGGATGGGGCGCTCCCAGCCGTTGAATTTGTGCAGGCCACCAGCCGCTTTCAGCACTTCCATGCCGGGACGGAGGTAGAGGTGGTAGGTATTGCCGAGGATAATTTGGGCATGCACTTCCCGCTCCAATTCATGAATGTGAACAGCCTTCACGGCCGCAGCCGTGCCCACAGGCATGAAGATGGGTGTTTCGATGACACCGTGCGCTGTCTCGATTCGGCCGGCACGGGCAGCCGAGTGGGTGTCCGTATGTTGAAGTTCAAAAGTCAATTATGCTACAATTTTGTGGGGCGAAGATGGGGCGATATTATGAAATCTTAAAATTGAAGTGATTTTGCTTGTGGTCATCCTATATCCCGGAAGAAAAAAGTAGGTTTGCACCTATTGATTCACTACTGACAATTAAAAAATTTGAAATATGGCAATCAGAAGAAATGCAACCTCCGTTTGGGAAGGCTCCGGCAAAGAAGGTTCGGGCCAACTCACCACCCAAAGCTCGGTCTTGAAACAAACCCAATATTCTTGGAGCACCCGTTTTGCTGATGGAATCGGTACTAACCCGGAAGAGTTGGTGGCAGCGGCCCATGCAGGTTGTTTCAATATGAAACTTTCCTTCGTGCTGGGCGGCGCTGGCTTTACGCCAGAGAAGTTGGAAACTAAATGCACTATCTCCCTTGGCGACGGCGGTATTACTGAGTCGCATTTGGAACTTACTGCGACTGTGCCAGGCATTTCGCAGGATAAATTTGAGGAGTGTGTGGCCGATGCAGAGAAAAACTGCCCGATTTCAAAACTCTTGAACTGCGAAATCAAAGTGGACGCCACCTTGGCGTAATGGCGTTAATTTTTAACTAGATGTCCCGTTCGTTCAACGTTGCACGGGAAAGAAATCTGCCCTCATTAGGTCAAAAACGGCAAAATCGTTCCTGAGCAGTTTAGCTGCTATAATCAACAAAGTGCAGCGGGTTGAATGCCCGTTGCACTTTGTTGTTCATATCAGTAGCGCCACCACGAACGAGATTACCACTCCAATCATTCCATACATAAAAACATTGTAGCAATAAGTGAGGTACCTATATTTTTTGGCCAGCACGACGCCAAGGTAATATAGGTCCTTGGTCATGGCAGTATAGAGGAATTCTTTGTCCTTAATCATCTCCATCATGCCCCAATGGTATTCATTGAGTTTCATGTTGTGGAAATTTCCAAAGAAAAGTAGGTTAGCCGTTTTCTCTTCTATCGCCTCCCTTGTGATTTTTCCCTCCGTTATTTTGGGCCGGGTAGATAGGGTAGCCAAAACCATCGCTGTCACGCAAACAACTAGCAGCAGAATAGCAGGTACGATGATGTTCGGGTGCTCATTTATCCGAGACAAAAGCTGCGGTATGGATACGGAAATCACGATCGCATTCACACTGAGCATGATATTGGCTTTGCTGTCGGCCATGCCACTGAGGTTGATATGCGTCCGATAGGTGGTGCGGTACATCGTCTCCACGCCACGCCCAATATCTGAGTCGTTGATATGCGAATGCGTCCGAACAACCCCCTTCCCTAGCGGGCTTTTGTCCTTTTTTTGCTTGTCTTTTCGGGCAAGGTCATCCACCGATGCCACACCTGAGGGGTTTAGTCGGAATTGTTGCTTGCGCAATTGCTTGATATGCTTGAGCTTACGGGAGTTGTAAAGCTCCTCGGCCGCCGAGGTAAAATAGCGGTGGTTGTTCATAAAATCCAACTCAAACTGCACCCACTCCTGCTCAGCCATCATTTTGCCACGGGTCAGCAACAGCTCTTGCCGGAGGCGGCCTGTGCGGTCCCAATAGCTTTGCTTGCCAAGGTGACTCAAGTCCGCGTCGCAGAGGGTCTCCTCAAATAAATCCTTGGGTTTGAACGGCAGGCGGGTAGCCATGATGCAGCGAGTGACTAGGTCGAGGTCCTGGTCCGGCAGGTCAAATTTGGAAAGGAAGCTTACGGCGTATCGACAACTGCGCTCTTCATGCCCTTCGGCACCTTGGTCATAGCCACTGTCATGGAACCAGGCAGCGAGTTGAAGCAGTTGGAGTTCCCGCTCGTCAAGGTTATTGGCAGCACCAATTTCGGCTACTGCCTCCAGCACGCCAATTGTGTGAACAAAGTCGTGAAAAACGTATTCTGCACTAATTTTTTTTTGAAAAAAATCGGTCAGGTATTGCTCTGTTTGCACGAGAATTTCGCCGTAGGGTGTTGCCATGTTTTTGAAATTGAAAATTGTTGGGGCAAATATCCAAACAAAGCACGTCAACTAGGCTACTTGATTTTTTTCTTTTCGACAGGAACAGTTGTTGGAAAAGGATTTCCAGCTTACTCCATTAATTTTGGATCCGTTCCGATTGCTTCTTGCCTGAGGCTACCTCCGTGCCATGAAGGTCAACATGGTAAACTGTTGGCCAAGAACTTTGGTCATCGGCAAAGACCCAGATGTAATCCAATCGGCAAAGCTTACCATTGATAGTCATGGTGGCTATTGGCTGTCCGTTAGCATCGGCATGGAGGTGTATTTTTCGTTTGCCATAGGCCGTCAAGGTGATGTAGAAACCATTGCCAGTGCCATCTTTTTTGCTGCTGTATCCGTATGCGAATGTGTTTTGTGCCCAAGTTAACTCTTTTCGCTCGCCAGTGCTGCCGTAGCGCAGCCAATATGCGTCTATTGGGTTAGAAGCGTTGAACGCTCCCGATGTTATGTTGGCATCGTACACGATGGTATTTTTGTTCTTGTTCCTTTGGATAAAAAATAGGGACTTGGCAGTTTTAGGCGGTGTCGGAAAGGTAACGGGACGGCTCAACAGTGACATCGGGCCTGTGGTAGCAGTGCCTTGTGAATAGAGCGGCAAGACAGCCACGAAAGCCAGAAAAAAAATGGTAATTAATCTTTTGGTCATTGGCCTGTAAATAGCGTTTTTAAAAAATAGAAGAAGTTGACTTTCCAAGAATCACGGTTTTTATTTTCCTTCTAGTTCCCGTTTGCTGTGCACTAGCCTTTTAAGGGCTGTGATATTAGTCAGAACGGCAAGTACCATGATGGGAAATGTAAATATAGTGATCGTTTCAAATAGCGGAATAGGTAGCCAGTCCACAGTAACCCGCACTCCGCTGCCACCCAGCGACGAATAAATGCCACATGCAATGGCCGACACCCCAATGATGATGATACGCTCCGGGCGTTGCATGATGCCCACGTCTGCACTTGCGCCAAGGCTCTCTGCCCTGGCCCGGATATAGCTCACCATCAAAGAGCCAATGAGCGCAATGAAGGCAAATAAAGAGCTGAGAAAGTAGCTCTGCGCCACCAAATACCAGCAAATACCCAAGAACATTATGAGCTCACTGTATCGGTCAAGCACCGAGTCGTACAGGGCGCCATAAGCTGAGGTCATGTGCCCAACCCTTGCCAGCCGACCATCTATCATGTCAAAAAGCCCGGCAAATAATATCACTACGCCCGCCCATCCGATATAGGAATGGTCGCTGCGCTCACCGTACTCCCCACCAAAAATAAAAATCACGGTGGCAAACGTATTGATGACCAAGCCGATGGTCGTGATGGTATTTGGTTTCACTTTCCAGCGCACCAACAGCGATATCAGTGGGTTGATGACCCGATAAACCAAGGGCTGTCCATATTTTTTAAGCAGGTTTTCGCTCATAGTTTTTTGACCTTAGTGCGATAGCTTTGACGCCTTCGCATTCTTTTACTAACAAAAATAGCAACTTAAGCGCTGCGCAACAGGCAGTTTTTACAATAAATAAAAATCCAAAGCGCATGACCGCAGAGGACAGTTTTTCTTTTGGGAAGAACTGCCCTCCTTGAAACACGATACCCAAACCACCTTAGAATGAGGCCTGTACCCTGAACCGCAAACCAAGGCCTTTTACGCCAAACAATTTGGGAATATCAGGACGATAGTCTTCGAGGTAGTTAATGCGGCGAACGAGGTCAAGCCTGAGCACTTTGAAAATGTTGCCTACTGAAATCCCTGCCTCCACATAAGGCTTATCCTGTAAGGTATAAGTTACCCTCCGGTTTTGTTCGTCGTTCAAAAACTGAATGAATTCTGGGTGAACTTCTGGGTTGTTGCGGTCGCTCAAGCCACCATAAATGGCCTTGAAAGTGATGGCCTCCCGCAATTTCAGTTTGCGGAGCAGTGGTATTTTATTGAATATCCAGCCATTGAAATTATGCTCCAGCATCAAAAAACCGTATTGGTCACTCACGAATTCCTGATAGTTCATCATGTTGAACGAATTGGTGCGGTAGGTGAATGCTTGGTTGGCCTTCGGCATGTTTAGCAAAAAATAAGGCACCCCATCGCCCCAAATTTTGCCCACCTCAAAGTCCATCCTCGTTACGCCAAGGAATGAGAGGTAGAAGCGTTTCACGATATTAAGCGAAGCGCTCTGGTATGCATAGTCACCACCTAGCCCCTTGATGCCCGCATTCAGTTTCAGGGTGATAATCGGGTATTTGTTGAAAAGTTGCGTCCGATAGGTACGGCCTTGCAGGTATTGTTCGTTGGGTGCGAAGCGCCACGTCAACCCCACATCGCTGGTGTTAAAATCGTTGGAATAAAGTGTATCAACCTTAAGCTCATCATCCTGCCTAAAATTAATAAACTCAGTAGCACCATACGGACGGTTTCGGGTATTGGTGTACGTGAACTGGTAGCTCATGTGGTTGTCGGTTTCTAGGAAGTACTCTCCCTGGATTTTGTTCAGCAGCAACATCCGGTCACGGGTACCCCGCTGAAAGGAGAGGAAGAAGTTGTCTGGGCTGTTCAGCAATAGTATTTGCCCCACCAGGTTCACTTCTTTTTGGTATAAAAGCTTCACGTAGTGCTTGGGGTTCTGCTTGAAATCGTCGCGGAAGGAATAGGTAGCAAAGCCAGCATACTTGAACGCTTCGTCCTTGAAACCATAGGCTCCATAGCCTCCTATGTTCAACTTTGGGTGGAACTTTAAGTTGGTTTCTCCGCCGAACTTAACCCGGGTGCCCTCCACGGGGTTGAAGCTGTAAAAATTGGCGATAGGCCCAATATCCACTGGCCCAAAAGCTTTGTAACCCGTAAAAACCAGCGACATGACGTTCATCGCACGCTTGAAACTCGGCATGCCTTGGATAGTATCTATCATTTGGTAAATACCTTGCTCCTTTTCCGTCAAGGGTATATGCCGGGCATTTTGCCAGAATGCTTCGTCTTTTTTGTAAACCTCGTCCACTTCAATGATTTTCTCCGTGCCTGCGTACATGCTATCTGGGTGGGGCTGGTGCAGGGTGTAGCCATCGTAGGAAGCCGTTCGGGTGCCATAAAAGCCGTTGCCTTTCTTGCGGATGGCAAAATCCATCACCACCTGGTCTTGCTTGCGCACCCACATGCCATTTTCGAGCTGCATGAATTCCTGATTCAAGCGGAGGTCTTGCACAAAATTAACGTTGATATGGCGGGTGATACTGAGGTCGGCCTTTACCAATGCCAAGGTAGAACTGTCACCACGTGTGATGTAAAGGTCACCTTTAAAGGCTATGTTCTGGTCGTTGTTCGGGTAGAACGACAGCTTGGTGACGGGAACACCATTCACAGTGCCAGTCGTATCAATGATATAAAATCTGTAAAAAACGATAGCTGTACTGCTCAGTGGGCTAGTAAAGTCCAAATCGAGCAGTCGGATATTGTTCTCGTAAATGTTCACTTTCTGGTAAAGCACCTCAGTCATGTCAGTGAGGTCCTTGTCGTCCACATACTCCTTCATGCCTGTCACCTTAATGCCGTAACGGTGTTCTTTGCGGCCCTCTGGGTTTTGGCGGTAGTAGATTTTTGAGGACATTTCTTGAATGAAAAACGGCAGGAAGGGTTTGCCGTTCACTTGGGAGGTGTCCACATGGTCTAGTATGAACTGGTAGTTCTTGAAGGCCTTCCGCTTTTTCAGCACGTCTGGGTCGAAGTTGTTGATGTCAAACTGGACTTTTTCGTACTTGTCCACCTCGTAATAATCTTCGGCCTCCAAGCGGTTTTTTTCTTTGTTGGCAATGACATTTCTCATCAAGTCCACCGCTGGGTTATCGCGACGCCTGTATCTTTCTCTTTTTGCTTTCACAACCACCTCCTTGATTTGGAGCGCTGTGGATTCCAGTTCAACGTCAACGACCTGTTTCTCCCCCACCACTACCGGTATCAACTTGGTTTCGTAACCAAGGCTGGACACTTCCAACTGATTACTGGCCCATTTTGTGTCAAGTTCGTACACGCCATCCAAATCTGTGGTAGCACCGACGGTGGTGCCTTTGAAGCCGACGGTCGCAAAAGGCAATGGCTCCTTGGTGTCCTTGTCAATGACGGTGCCTTTGACAATGGTGAGTTTCTGTGCAAAAGCCGTTGAGGAAAACAGCAACAAAAACAGGCTAAAAATCAGGTGATTTTTCAAGTTGGTAAAATTCATAAACGGAAGTTTCTTCAATCAGGTGTCGGTAAAATTAGGTTGGAATAACAGCTTGATTTTTTTTGGGCACCCCCAAACCAGAACAGCAAACTGCCTTTTTTAGCATTTCACAAGAACTTTCAAGCAGTCGAAAAGTTCTATCAACTGCCTAAATCCTCACAAAGCTACCCAAGTTTTTGCTTCACAAATGGACTTACGATGGCTTTGTAAAATCGGATTTCTGGACTAGGATGTTTTTCATTGGCAAAATCCCCCATAACACTTAGGGGTTTTCGCCTTATT
>JAHEAS010000167.1 GCA_024642645.1 Saprospirales bacterium
AGCTGCCAGTACTCGTTTTTGAAGTCGGAATAAGCGCCTGCCAGTGCTGCTTCCACCTCGCTTGCCGATTTGAAATAGAGTGAATCCGCATCTGAGTTTTGGACGGCGATGCTCTGCGAGGAAGGCTCCAAGTCGAGGAAATCCTTGCAGGAGAACATGGTCACAAGCAGCAGGAAGGAAAGGATTGCTATGATATTTTTCATGATTCTTAATTTAGGTTTAGGAGGTTTAGAAGGTTTAGGAAGTTTAGCTAGGTCTCAAACTAAACCTGCTAAACCTCTTAAACTTTCTAAACCTCAGCTTAAAACTCCACGTTCACACCCGCTGTCAGTGTCCTCGCCTGTGGGTAGGTGCCGTAGTCAATGCCCAGCTCCGTGGCGCTGCGACCAAAGGCGTTCACCTCTGGGTCGAAGCCGCTGTAATTGGTGATGGTCAACAAGTTTTGGCCCGTCACATAGACCGAAAGCTTCTGCACTTTCAGGCGTTCCAGCGATTTTGGGTTGATGTTGTAGGCCAACGTAATCGCCTTCAAGCGAATATAAGAACCATCCTCCACGAACCGGGTCGAGTTGCGCACGTTATCCACTTTGCCACCACCGATTGCCCTTGGGATGTCGGTGTCCCGGTTGTCGGGTGTCCAGCGGCGCAGCACAGCGGTGCTTTGGTTTTTGCTGTCAAACATACCCTCCAAATCAACCCGGGTAGCGTTGTAAATATCGTTGCCTTGGCTGCCCTGAAAGAAGATGTTCAGGTCGAAATTTTTCCAAGAAAAGTTATTCGTCAGGCCATAGGTGAAGTCAGGGTTGGCATCGCCAATGATGGTGCGGTCACCTGGGTCGAAGATGCCGTTGCCGTTCACATCTTTGTAGTCCAAGTCACCTGTTTCAGGATTCACCCCTTCGGAAACATAGCCGAAAAAGACGCCGAGCGGTAGCCCTTTGCGCACGATGGCCACGTCTTGGTTGTTGCTGTAAATCCTGCCGAAATAGTACACATCAGTGTAGTTCAGCTCCAACACATTGTTTTTGTTGAAGGAAATATTGAAATCGGTGCTCCAAGTCAGCGGGCTGCCCTGGGCGGTGTTTACGGTGGAGAGGTTGAACTCAAGCCCCCGGTTTTCGATTTTCCCAGCGTTGGTTTGAATGGAAGTAATGGGCAAGGAATTGGAAAGCTGGACGTTCAGCAGCACATCTTCCGTCTTTTTGATGTAGGCATCGGCGGTGAAATTGACCCGACCTTTCCAAAGCGAGAGGTCTAGGCCGATGTTCGATTGTGCCGTGGTTTCCCAGCGCAAATCGGGGTTGCCGTAAGTGGACTGGTACGAAGCCGGGCCAGATAGCGGGTTGGTGGACGCTGTACGATAGTAGTTCACCAGGCCGTAGCGTGCGTAGTTCGGGATGCCTTCTTGGTTGCCGTTTTTACCCCAACCAGCACGTAGCTTCATGTCATAAATGCCTGTGAAATTCTGCATGAACGGCTCCGCCGAAATACGCCAACCCACTGAAAAAGAGGGCATCGTGCCCCAGTGGTGAGCGAGTTTCGACGAACCATCCCGTCGAACGGAAGCCGTCACGAGGTATTTGCTTTTGAAGTCGTAAGTCGCCCGCCCGAAGAACGATTCCAGCGCCCACTCCTGCACGTTGGTGCTGGCGGAGATGCTGTTGGCCGCGTTCAAGGTCGTCACGTTGACATCGGCGGGGAAGTCGTTGCCGCTGATGTAGGAATCGCTCCAACGTGATTTTTGGATACTGCTGCCTGCCAATAACGACACTTTACTTTCACCGAAAGTAGTGGAGTAATTAGCCGTGTTTTCCCAAAGCCAAATATTACTGTTCGACTTGTCGGCTTGGCCGAGGCCGTTCTGGTTGCGACCATAATTTGTCTTGAACGGGTCGAGGTAATAGTCCCACTGGTGGGCGTTCATGTCCACACCGAAGTTTGTTTTAAGAGAAAAGCCTTTGAAGATGGTAGCCTCGGCGTTCATGTTGCCAAAAATCCGGGTGTCAATTGACTTCTGGTCGGCGCCGAACATGTACGCAATCGGGTTCTCCCAGGAAGGCTGGAAGGGGTTCGGGTCGTACTGCGACTCGGTTTCGTCTTTGTAAATTTTGAGGAAAGGTGGGGTGTTTAGTGCACTCATGATGACACCGCCCCGACCACTGCTGGCGTTGTCGGGGGTGTCCTCGGTGGTGGAGCGCAGTACGTTGACGCTCGTGCCCATTTTAAGCCAGCGGTTCACTTGGTTGTCGAGGTTTAGGCGCATGGAGTAGCGGTCGAATTTTGCCGGAGCAACGATGCCCTCCTGGTTCAGGTAGTTGGTGGAAAACAGGTACTGGGTCTTCTCCGTGCCACCCGAAAATGCGAGTTGGTAGCTTTGAACTTTGCCGATGCCAAACACCTCGTCGCTCCAGTTGGTGTAGCCCGTTTTGGACTGGTCATAGGCCCCGGGTGCGATTTCATTGATGAGGTCACGGTAATCTTTGGTGTTTAGGGTCTCGACTGTTTTGCGCAAGTTGGAGACGCCGCCGTAGGCGTTGAAAGTGACGGTGTTTTTGCCCTCTTTCCCCCGCTTGGTGGTGATGATGACCACGCCGTTAGCTGCCCGAGCGCCGTAGATGGCTGCTGAGGAGGCATCTTTTAACACAGACATGGAAGCGATGTCGGAGGGATTCAAGCCTCGGATGTCGGTGGTTGGTACACCATCCACGACGTAGAGCGGCTCGTTGCCGGCCAGTACAGAGGTAGCGCCCCGCACCCGCACAGCGATATCGCCGCCAGGTTTGCCGCTAGGCTGTACGACCTGCACGCCTGCTGCTTTGCCTTGCAAGGCTTCGGCAGCAGATGCCATTGGGCGGTTCTTGATGGAGGCTTCGTCAATGACCACCACGGCGGTGGTCAAGTCTGCTTTTTTCTGGGTGCCGTAGCCCACCACGACAATTTCATTGAGGTTGTAGTTAGCGGTTTGCAACACTACATCGATTCTGGTTTTGCCTTCAATGGGTACTTCTTGGGATTCATACCCGGTGAAGGAAAAAACGAGCATGCCTTCTCTGGCATTGATGCTGTACGTGCCGTCAAGTTCGGTGATGGTGCCGTCTGCTGTGCCTTTGAGGGCAATGGTAGCGCCGATTAGTGGTTCGCCATTAGCGTCCGTCACGGTGCCTGTGACTTGGGCAGTACCAATTATTGCAAAGCTGAAAAAGCAAATTGCGAGGGTAAAAAGTCGGGCCATAGCTGTTTGATTTAGATAGGAAAGTAGCTGTTTTCTCAAAGAACTGTAAAAGAAAAGCAGGGAAGGTGGCGAATACCACCTTCCTGCTTACCAATTTTTCTGTCTTGCTTAAGAAATAATTTTTCAGGCAGCTCAAGTAGAAATTAGGTTGGGCTGCTGTATTGCGAGATTCTTAGCGAACCAACACCGCCGTCCAAGCAGCACCGTCGGCAGCTGCGCCATTGAGGTCAACAGAAATAGTCAAAGTCTCCGTTGTGCCATCATTCAAGTAGCCCATTACTTCGTACTGGTTGGTTGTGTTCCCACCGTTTGGTGGATTAGCGCTATCAGTATTCTCGCCACCGTAATAGCCTTTGTAGAAGCCTAGGAAAGCTGCGCCAGTCGCACCGTTTGTCAGTGTGATAATTGGGCGGCCGGATGGCGAAGCAGAGGCTGGAGTGAACGTGAAGCTATGCGTTGCAGAACCAAATGGTGCACCTGGGCTTGCTGCAATCTCAGCGTCCGACCAGCAGCCGTTCGGTGAGCCCATATAGCCATCGTTCCGAGCTGTGCCATTGGTTTTGTACTGGTACGTGCCAGGCAACGTGAAAATGAATTCATCGTCCGTCATGCAAGACCAGTCGTCCGGACCAGTAGTAGAGCCATCGAGGCCAGCGGCGGGTACTTGCCACCAGTCAGCACTTCCAAGGCTTGGGCCAACAAATACGGAGTTTGCAGCATTACGCACTCTCCAAGCACCACCGACGAGGTCGTCTATCGTCATTGGCGCAGCGGCGATCACGTCTTGCTGGGCAGTTGCGGTGCCATTCACGTTAGTAGCAACCATCTTAACGGTATAAACACCAGCGCTAGCGTAGGTGTGAACTGGGCTTGCTTGTGTGGAAGTTGCACCATCACCGAAATCCCAGCTATAAGAGTCAGCACCTGTTGAGGTGTTGGTAAAGGTAAATGTTAAAATGTCAGCGGTGAACGTGAAGCCAGCCACAGGTTTTGGGCCAGGGATAGGCGGTTCTTGTGATGGGTCATCGTAGTGAACCAATGTAATCTTCCAGTAGGCATCGTCTGCTGTGTTGGCAGCATCAAATTTCCACTTAGACTCCAAAATCATGGTGTCAACCGCTCCATCGGTCAGCTTGATGATGTCCAGTGTAGTAGCCGCTTGAGGAACATGGACTTCCGTGTCGGTGCCAATTTTAGGCAATCCGATGAAAGCACCAAGGCCAGTCAACGTCAATTGTGTTGGAGTCAGGGAGAAGGCGTGGTCACCGTCGCCAAAAGCAGAAAGGTCAACTCCCATTGGGCCTATTAGGTGAGCCGCATCGGATGGAAAGCACTCATTAGCTGGTTCGAAAACACCGCCTTCGGCCCAGAAGTCGCCATTGGTTCTGTACTTGTAGCTGCCATCACGTCCGAAAATGAACTCATCGTTCATGATACATGGGCGGTTTGCAATTTCATCGTTGTTGAAGCCTTGTGCCCACCATACTGCGGTGCGGTCAATCGGTCCAACTTCCAATGGCCAGCGGCCTTGGCTGGTCACTCGCAGTAGCTTCCAGGATTTGGTGTCAGCGCCTGCGATGGCAGTCAACTGCGCATCTGGGTCAACGATGGTAATGATTTGAGTGGCAATGTCTTGGTCTTTGCCATTTTTTACGGTCAAAGCAACCGTGTAGGTCCCATCGCCAGGAAAAGTATGGCTTGGGTTGGCTTCTGTTGCCAAGGTAGAGCCGTCACCAAAGTTCCAAGAATACTCGATTGCATCCGCAGAGGTGCTGGTGAAGTTTACCGTTTTGAAGTCGTTTGCGTCAATGACATAAGTGAAGCCAGCGAGCAAGTTGGACTTGTCCTTGTCTTTTTTACAAGCCCCAATAAAAAACAACGAAGCTGCAAGTAGCATCATCGCTGAGTTCCGTACTAAGTTTTTCATGATTAGAAATATTTACAGTTGTGAAAGAATAAATTGATAGGAAAGTCCAGCTGCCAGGTTTGTTGAGAATGGGAGGCTGGAGATTGTCTGTAGCCTTTTATTTGATTGGATAGGTTTGTGTTTTTTCAAAAGTCAGTAAGGTTAATTTCGACGTGCTAAGGTAGGAATTTTTTACAACTTACTGTAAGAAGTACAAAAAGTAATTTGATTGGGATAGACAAATTTTCGACTGAGACTGATTCGGTGTAAAACAATTACCTGCCCATGCGATACGCAGCGTTTTTACCTTTAAGCACATAAAAATTATAATGGTTTATTGGATAACGAATGGATAGCAGCATTGGATGCCTCGGATTTGTTTTATCATCAAATTTTTTAGTGGTTTATAAAGAATTTGCTTTTGACGTGAGCAGCAAACTAAATGAATCGGTCTAAAATTTAGCCGTTGTTAATTCAATTTTTCTACCTTGCTTTGCCTTCGTTTTTCTGTCTCGCCAATAAACAATAACAACTTTCTGTGTCCGCAAAACGGGCAACCTAATTTTTTCTTAAAAGGTAAATTTCAATAACATGAAGCAACTTAATTACAATTTATTTGGGCTCAAATGGCGACAAGATAAAGGCATCCTTTTGCTGCTATCTGTTTTCGCAATTTTGCTCTTTTCCAATGGTCAACTTTTGGCCGCAGTACCCAATGGGCCACTGGCCCAAATCACCGTTACAGGAACAGTGACCGATGCGAAAGGTGATGCGCTTATTGGTGCAACCATTCTCGTAAAAGACGAGGTAGGCGTGGGCACCATCACTGATTATGACGGCAGCTACGCCATCACTGTAGACGAAAATGCCGTACTCGTTTTTAGTTTCACGGGCTTCGAATCCCAAGAAGTGGCCGTTAACGGAAGGAAAGTCATCGACATCGTGATGCAAGATGCAGCAACCCTCTTGAACCAGGTCGTGGTCGTCGGTTACGGTACTTTGACCAAAAAGCAGGTCACTGGCGCCATCGCCCAAGTGAAAGGCGACGACCTGAAAAAGCAGCCATTGCTCACCCCCATCCAAGGGGTTCAAGGCTTGGCGAGCGGCATCCAGGTTATTGGCTCTGGGCAACCCGGCTCTCAGCCAAGGGTGCAAATACGGGGTATCAACACTGTTTTGACGAACGAAAACCCACTTTACGTGGTGGACGGTGTCATCACGGACAATATCACAAACGTCAATGCTGCCGACGTTTTTTCCGTTGACGTGCTCAAAGACGGCGCCGCCGCCATCTATGGAACCCGTGCCGCCAACGGCGTTATCCTCATCACCACCAAGCGGGGTAGGGAGGGTAAAATGTCCGTCAGCCTTGACTCATATATTGGCTACCGCCAACTTATTAATGTCGTGGACATGGCCGACTCCAAGTTTTACGGCGAATACACCAACGAAGCCCGAGCCTACGAGAACTTAGGCCCACTTTTTAACATTGATACCATTGCCTACAATACCGACTGGTTCAAAGAAATCAGCCAAAAGGGCCGTGTACAGAGTTACAACCTAAACTTGAGCGGTGGCACAGACAAAGTGACCTACTTGTTCAGTGCTGGCTACTTTGGCGACGAGGGTGTGCTAAAAGGTGCTGAATTTGAACGGATTACACTCCGTGCGAACAACGAATACCGTCCTTTCAAATTCTTGAAATTGGGCCATGTGTTGAACGCCAACATCGTCAACAGTAGAAACAAACCCACCGGCGCTTTTACAGACGCTTACCGGATGGGCGCTTCTGCCCCTGTCACTTCAGCGTATAAAAACTATGGCTATATCAGTGGGTTAAGTGTTGCAAACCCAGTGGCCACGCTTGAATTGGCGCATAACTACGACAAGGCCAACCGCTTTCAGGGCAACTTCTTTGGTGAGGCATCCATCATTGATGGGCTGAAATTCCGCTCCTCTTGGGGATATGACAAGTCCACTGGCGGCAACACCAATTACAACGGCGTATATAAATATGGTATTTACAACAACCCAATTTCTGAGCTGCG
>JAHEAS010000168.1 GCA_024642645.1 Saprospirales bacterium
GGAGGAAGCCTGCAAGCGTTTTTACGAAGGTCGCCGAGGCAGGTTACTTCCTGTTGTTTCCTTGACCCGGCTGCCTCTTCAGTTATAAAAAAAAGTAGAACGGCGTTGATCAACGCCGTTCTACTTTTTTAATCCAAAAACACTCCCATACTAACTCAATGCAGGATGCTAAAGGACAACTTACCATTGATCCGGTACTCGGTGACTTTGTTGTTTTCCACCTTTGCGGACATATCTTTGATATAAATGGAATGAATACCTTTAACTGTTTTTGAGGCTTCAGTTACCATTAATTGGGCGGCATCTTCCCAGCTTTTAGTGGAGCTGCCCATGATTTCAATTACTTTTAATACTGACATGGTTATGATATTTTGGTTTATAATTGAGGGAAAATGGCCAGACTGCGTAGCTTCCCATTTTCCCGAGATTTAACGTATGATGGGTTAGTTGACTTAATTTGAAGGCAGTTGGAACAACACTGGGGCTAGGCCCTCCGAAAATCAACAGCGCCATAATATCGGCGGATCAGGTCTTTCATTTTCCTGCGGGCGAAAAAAATACGGCTCTTCACAGTCCCAAGCGGCATGCCCAATATCTCTGATATTTCCTTGTAATGGTAGCCTTCGAAGAACATCTCAAAAGGCGTTCGTTGATCCGGCGTAATGGTGCTGAACATCTGGTCGAACTCCTCCAGCATCAGGTGCGTGCCGCCTTCATTGTGCACCGTATGGTTAAACGGATAATTTGTATTTTCCTCCAGTTTTCGCTCGATTCTGTTCCGTAACCGGCGCTTGCGGTATTCGTTGATGAAGTTGTTTCGCATGATGGTGATGACCCACGCCTTGAAATTGGTGTTCAACTTGAAAGTTTCCTTGTTGGAGAATGCCCGTAGCATAGTTTCTTGGCAGAGGTCCTTGGCGTCCTCTGGATTTTGGGTCAGCTTCATGGCAAACGCAAAAAGCGGCCGCTGGATAGGTTTAAATTCATGCGAAAATTCGGCTTCTGTCATGGTATTTGGTTTTGTTCATGCTGAGTTCTTTAACTGCTAGCTACTCAAAAATACCGTTCTATTAAGCCTCAAAGAAACTGGATGTCGTCCCGAAAGCCAATGATGTTAGTCAACTGAATTAGATGATTTTAACTTGACCCGTCGCCTCTAATCCGATGTTGCAGTGGTCGACCTTTTTCCAAAAACCTTCTCCAAATCATGCTGAAAAACCACTTCTTTTTCTAACAATTGCTGGGCAAGGGCGTCCAACTCGCCTCGATGTTTGCGGAGCAAAGCCTTGGTGCGCTCGTAGGCTACTTCAATCAGCTTGCTCACCTCTTCGTCTATTTTTTGGGCAGTAGCTTCGCTATAAGGCTTTTGTAGCATTTGCTCGTAGCGCCCTGTGCTGTCGTAAAAACTGATGTTCCCAATTTCCTTGTTCAGTCCGTAGCAAGAGACCATGAGATAGGCCTGTTTGGTCACTTTCTCCAAATCGTCGAGTGCCCCACTGGACACTTCGCCGAACACGACTTCCTCTGAGGCCCGGCCAGCCAGCGTTGCGCAAATGCGGTCCTCAAATTCGGCACTGGTGTACAATTGTCGTTCCTGCGGTAAGTACCAGGCTGCTCCCAACGATTTGCCCCTCGGCACGATGGAGACCTTGAGCAGGGCATCTGCGTGGGGCAAAAACCAACTTGCTGTGGCGTGTCCCGCTTCGTGCCAGGCTACGATTTTTTTCTCCTTCTCTGACAAGATTTTGCTCTTTTTTTCCAGTCCTGCGATGACCCGATCGGTGGCGTCGTAGAAATCCTGCATGGTTATAGCTGGCTTGCCCTGCCGAGCGGCAATGAGGGCCGCTTCGTTGCAAATATTGGCGATGTCAGCACCAGAAAAACCAGGTGTTTGGGAAGCGAGGGTGTCGAGACTGATGTCGGCACCAAATATGAGCGGCTTTACGTGAACCTCGAAAATTGCCTTACGCTCCGTCAACGTGGGCAGGTCTAGATAAATTTGCCGGTCGAAGCGCCCGGGGCGGAGCAGCGCCCGGTCGAGTATCTCTCCCCGGTTAGTGGCGGCTAGCACGATGACGCCCGTGTTGGTGCCGAAGCCGTCCATTTCGGCAAGCAACTGGTTGAGGGTGTTTTCCCGTTCGTCATTGGAGTTAAGCGTGCCGACCCGGCCACGACTGCGGCCCACGGCGTCTATTTCGTCAATAAAAATAATGCTGGGAGCGCTTGATTTTGCCTTTCGAAAAAGGTCACGCACCCGGGAGGCACCCACGCCCACGAACATCTCTACGAATTCTGACCCTGACATCGAGAAAAACGGAACACCCGCCTCGCCTGCTACCGCTCTTGCCAAGAGAGTTTTACCCGTGCCGGGCAACCCTACCAGCAGTACGCCTTTCGGAATTTTGGCACCGAGGGAGGTGTATTTGGTTGGGTTTTTCAAAAAATCTACGACCTCTCGCACCTCGACCTTGACCTCTTCCAATCCAGCCACATTCTCAAAAGTGACCGAGCCAATGTCCTTTTTATAGGCTGTTGCGGTACTTTTCCCAAAGTCAAATGGGTTTATTCCACCGGGAGCGCCGCCCCTTGCTCTCGACATAATGAGCCACCACAGCCCAAATAGCAAAAGGAACGGAAGCACCCAAGCTATGATGTTGGAAGTCCAGTCGGTGCGCTTTAGGTAAGTCAGTTTGATGCCATCTTCCGGCGGCAGGTTTTGCTGTGCGGCTTCGAGGGCTTTTTCAAAATTATCGATGGAGCCAATGGTGACTGCGAAATGTGGGCCACGGAAGTTTTTTTTTAGGTCTTGGTAGGGTTCAACGCCCAGTTTTTCGGGTTTGATGTATATTTCTGCTACTTCCTGGTTGACAATGGTTATGCTTGCCACATCATGCCTTGCCAACATGCCCGACTCAAACTCCGACCATGGGATTTCCTTTGTTTTAGCCGCAAAAAAAAAGTAGCCTGCTTCAAAAACTAACATTAGCAAAATGAATCTGTAAAGCCACTTGAAACTCTGCCCTCCGAAGCCAGGTGGGGTATTGCCGGGTGAATCTTTGCCGGAACGCTGGGGGAGTGGTGATTGGCTTGCCATACGTTTCGCATTTATTTTATGATTCTCTGGTTATTTTGAAACGATTCCGCACACTTGGCAGCAGTGCCAGTCCTGTTATCAGAATTCCCAATGCCCCATAAACTAGCTGAAGAGTGTCTATTCCACCACTACTCATCATGGAGATTTGCACCCCAATCCATACCGTCAGGCCGATGCCGGAAAAAAGCGAAAGTGCCCATGACCACAGGTAGTTCTGCAAGAAGGAGAAACGAATCAGCGGCTTTCTTGGACGCTGTAATATCAGGCCCAAACTCGCAATGGTTGGCAATAAGCCATTAACCATTAGCAAAATGAATCCCGGTATTAGGTAATCATTGAATGGTGTGCCTTGCAGCATTTCGATGGGCATTTTTATTTTTGAGCCCGATGGGTCGGATATAAACATATAGCTGCCATAATAAGCGCCAATTGCATTGAAAAGCAAGAGAAAAATAAGCAGCCAATTTGGGAGAGACTTGAGCATATGTTTAGTTTGAATCTTTTCTTAAAAATATAACAGCAAACGGCAATAGGCTTACAACAACCTGTTGGATACTTCCAACCATTGCCCGTAAACTATTGCCGTTTCACTTTCACAACTCACATAAAATCACTACTCATGACTGGGGTTGTTTTGGAGCAAAATGTTCGTCGAATACCCCAGCAAACGGGAAATCGCTACATTGGCTAATACCCGAAATCATAGATATAGCCAACGCCAATATTCAAGCCCCTGTTTCGCCACTTGAAGTTGTCCGAATTGTCAGAATCATTAAGGTTCGTGAAGCCCCATCCCAAACGGGCATCTAAGAACACAGTGCCTGGGTACACATCGTAGCCAAGGCCTATGCCTGCCATTCCGCCAATGTCGTACTGCTTGACATTGTCTTTGCCAAAGTCAATGTCAGTAGTCTCGCCGTCGAATTTAGTTTTGCCATCGAAAGCGTAGCTAAAGGTCGGGCCCAATATTGCATTGAATTTTAGGTCGCCAGCACCGAATTCTCCTTTCAGCAGGATTGGCATTTCCACGTAGTTCATGGTTGTCGTGAACTCGGACTTGGTCCCATTTTGGATGGTCGTCTTATAGCCTTTTTGCACATAGTTCACTTCTGGTTGCAGGAAGAACATATCGCTAAACCCTATTTCTACTACCAAGCCAGCGTTGACGCCGACGATATAGTCCTTCATATCCGTGTTCCATGAACCATCAATTTTTTCCCTAACCTCCGAAGTGGCGAGGTTAACCCCTCCACGCACACCTAGTCCCATGGTTTGGGCTTTGAGTACTTGATTTACGCCTGTTAAAAACAGGACGATAGCGAAAATTTTAATTAGCGCTTTCATGATATTTGGTTTTTAATTTATAATGGAATTCCGAACAAATATCAAAAAGGGGTATTTCGAACGCAATGCCCTTCGTCATTCTGGTCTTTGATAATTCTCAATATGCAATGAAAATGATGTTCGTCACTTATAGCATTGATTTTTGATTGTATGCTATAGCTGTTAAAGCCAGCTTAAACCAAGCGGAATCGCCTTCTTTAAAACGCCAAGTCACTTCCGAAGAGATGGGAGTTCGCACCCTGGCAATTTCCCTCAGCCCTTAGTTTCGACGAACCAAGGTGCGGCAATTTTATTGGCTGTATTTCCCCAAATCACTGCGTTGATTTATTGTGAGGGATGCTTTTTACACAAAAATAGAACTACGGATTAGCGGCATAAGGCGAGTTTTGTTAACTGAAGACGGTGATTTTTGTTAGTTTTATAAGGTTTTGAAGGAGTTTTATTCCAACAAAAATCAACCAAGGCAATAGAATTGCCTATATTTGTTTAGGGGTCAGTTGATATTATTCACTCTTACCAGCCAAAAATGAGCACCATACTTAAAAACCAATTTGAGAAAGCCTTGCAACCCAAGTTGCCCACCTGCCAGTACCTATTTCAACAACTCATCGATAATTACTCCCTAGGCGCTATCAGCATCGTGGATAAGAATTTCAACTACGTGGTAATCGGCGGAGAGATGGTTCGGCAGCACGGTTTTTCAACGAAATCCCTTATTGGCAAGCGCGTCTTCCCACAGGCTACTGACGATATTTGGGCTATTATAGAACCAAAACTTCAAGGCGTACTGCAGGGCGAAATCCTGCGAGATTTCGAAGTGATGAACACGCTAACTAAACGGTTTTTTACCATTGACGCATTTCCCCTCTATGAGCCTGATGGGCAAATTGGCCATATTGCCGTTTTTACGAGTGATATAACAGAAAGAAAAGAGGCCCAAGAGCACATGAGCATTGCTTTGGAAAAAGAGAAAGAACACAATGAGCTAAAAAGCCGCTTTGTCAGTTTGGCAAGCCACGAATTCCGCACACCGCTCACTGCCATCCAATCTTCGGTCGAGCTCGTCAAAGCCTATGCAGACCGAGAAGAAATGGCAGGCATTTATAAGCATGTCGAAAAAATTAACCGCTCGATAATAACCCTTACGGGCATACTTGACGACTTTTTGTCTCTGAGCAAATTGGAAGAAAAAAAAATAACGGCAAATCTACAAGAGGTCAACCTGCCCGAAACAATTGAGGATGCTTATGCTGACTTGAAAAACATTTTCAAAGACGGGCAATCCTTCGAGTACCAACACGAGGGCAATCAATCTTTCCAACTTGACCCCCACTTACTGAAAAACATCGTCATCAACCTGCTTTCCAATGCCATAAAATACTCACCAGAAGGTGCACCCATCAATATAGTGAGTTTCGTTTTGGAAGAAAAGGCAGGAATTTGGATCAATGACCAGGGTATCGGCATCTCAGTGGAAGACCAAGGGAATTTATTCAACCGCTTTTACCGTGCATCCAATACAGGCAGCACCCAAGGTACTGGCTTGGGACTTTTTATCGTAAAACGCTACACAGAGATGATGAACGGAACCCTTGGCTGCCGTTCTGAACTGGGCAAAGGTTCGACTTTTTGGGTCGAGTTTAAGACCATAACAGGTTAGGGGGCTTATTGCCTCTCGGCAATTGATATCAATCACCCTGACCCCATGACTCCCATCATTTTGTCCACCTAGCATGTTCTGCAAATTGCATATCAAACCTGCCCCATGCTTTGGTTCCTATTATCAATATTCCTCCTGCTCGTACTGCTCCTTTGGTTACCGCTGGAACTCGAAATTGATACACGGCATGCCCTCTACAGGGCAAGGTGGCTGGGCATCATCGCTTTTAGGGGCCTACCGGATGGCGAGGGTTGGCGCTGGTACTTCAAGGTGTTTTTTTGGGAAAAAGAATGGAAGTCCGGCAGCAGGCAATCATCGCCACCAAAAAAGAAGCAGACCAGAAAATTCAAGCGGAGGCCATCGGCTAGGCAGGTTTGGTCGCTCGTCAAAAACCTTTTTAGAGCCGTTAAAGTGAAGCGAATCCGGGTGAACTGGGATACTGGCGACTATGTCTGGAATGCGCAGCTATACCCACTTTTCTCTTCCCTCAACCGGCAGGGACGACAGTTGAGCATCAATTTTATAGGTAGGGAAGAACTAGAAATCCACCTGCAAACCCGCCTCTGGAACATTGCCGGGGCGATTTTGCGGTCATTCTTTTAAACCAAAAAAAATTTCACTTATGAAAACTCATTTCGATGAGGTGCTGTCTAAGGTGACAGACTTTCTAAAAACAGAGGCCCGCACGGAAACTGTTGTGGGCAAAGAGTTCAAGTTGGGCGAATTCACCTGCGTGCCGGTCATTCGGGTGGGCTTGGGATTTGGCTACGGCGCCGGTGAGGGTGGCGATGAAAAACATACGCACGGCGAAGGCAGTGGTGCAGGCGCTGGCATCGGCATTGAGCCGCTGGGCTTCTTGGCAACGCATGGAAAGGAGATTTCCTTTGTGCCTTCACGGACGAGCCACGGCCTGTCGGCAGCCATTGAAAAAGTACCTGACGTACTGGAAAAATTCCTCGCTGGCAAAGAAAAACCAGAGATGGCAAAGTCTAATTGAGACTGAACAGCAGTCTAAGACCGTGTTCGGAATTTGGGTTTCGAGTGAAAAATTGTTGATTTTTTGATGAGA
>JAHEAS010000169.1 GCA_024642645.1 Saprospirales bacterium
CATAAAACCAATAAAATAGTTGTGTAGCTAAATAAATAGAAATATCTTTGCCTCAGTTCCACTAAAAAAGGAGAAATATGATACCATTAACAAAGGCAGAAGAGGAAATCATGCACATCATTTGGCGGTTGGAGCGCTGTCTTGTGAGCGATATCATGCCACACTACGAGGCGCTGAAAGGCAAGGCCACACCACAGAGTTCGGTGTCGAGTATCGTCCGAATTTTGGAAGACAAAGGCTTCGTTTCACACAAGGCTTATGGTCGCACTTATGAGTATTTTCCCATCATCTCAAAAGAGGACTACACAAAAAGCACACTGGACCGCCTCGTGGCCGACTATTTCGATGGCTCGATGAATAACCTCGTTTCCTTTTTGGTGAAGGAGGAAAACATTGACAAGGACGAACTGTCTGAACTGATTGAAAAGCTGAAAGATTGATTTTTTGAGGATTTGAAGATTTGAGTATGCGAGTATCTGACCTGCACCCGCCCGAATCTTCAAATCCTCGCATCTTCAAATCCTCATCATGAATTACCTACTCGAAGCCACCCTTTGCTGGGCCGTTTTTTACGGCATCTACCACCTACTGCTGCGTTCGGAAACCTTTCACCGCACGAACCGCTGGTACCTGCTCGGCACCTTGTTGCTTGGCTTGGCCATTCCAGCGCTGGACATTGACTTGACAGTAACGGAGGCATCACCAGTGTACCTGATGCAGCCAATCACAGTGGGGGTGCAGCAGTTGGAGACCATTGTTGTGACGGCTTCGGAACGGGAGCAAAACATTGATTTCCAGGCCATTGTGTTGTGGATCTACTGGCTTGGGGTAATGGTATCCTTGGCGAGGTTTGGTTACGGGCTATCTCAAATCGGGAGGCTCTACCGCCACAGCGAAATAGCACCCTCCAGCGGCTACCGCTTCGTGAAGACGAGCGCCCCGCACCTGCCTTTCTCGTTTTTCAACAACCTTTTTTGGAGCAAAAACTTCGAGACAACAGAGGAAGACCGCCGCACTATCATGCGGCACGAGGAGGCACATATTTTCCAAAAGCACAGCCATGATGTGGTGCTGCTCGAACTGGTGGCCGCTTTCGCTTGGTGTATCCCGTTCGTTTATTTTTATAAAAAAGCTGTGAAAACTACCCACGAATACCTCGCCGATGCTTACGTGACGGCAGGTTTCGACAAGAAACAATACGGCCGTTTGTTGCTCAGGCAATCGCACCCCGGAATGCAGGTTGCCATTTCCAATTCACTTTTTTCTTCACAATTAAAAAAACGTATTGTCATGATGACTAAAACTAAATCTTCGAAAAGGGCTTCCTGGAAGTACCTAGCCATGTTGCCCGCTGTGGCCATGCTGCTCTTGGCTTTTTCTTTTGGTGAAAAAATGCCGAACAGCACCTTAACAACTGACCATCAAACACATATGGACGGAATTGACCCTCCAATGACCGACACCCTGCCGCTGGGTGACGAGGTGTTCAAGGTTGTGGAAGAAATGCCCCGCTTCCCCGGTTGCGAAGGCAAAACCATTATCGGTGAACGTGAACAATGTGCCCAACAAAAGATGATGGAGTTTATTTCCCAAAACACCAAGTACCCCGCCGAGGCGAAGGCCAAAGGCTTGGAAGGCATGGTAGTCGTGCGCTTCGTGGTGGAAAAGGACGGTTCTATCACTGATGCCGATATCATCAAAGGCGTGGAGGGCGGTTGCAGTGAAGAGGTACTACGCATTGTTGATATGATGCCAAACTGGATACCCGGCAAGCAGGGTGGCAAGGCAGTTCGGACACAGTTCAACTTGCCCTTCAGGTTCAAATTGGATGGCGAAAAAGCATCCGAGCCGAAAGAAAAAGCACTGACACTGGATGACCTGGACGAAACGCCGGTCATGGCAGGATGCGAAAACAAGACTGGGGAAGAACGGAAAAGTTGTTCGGACACAAAGCTGATGCAAGCTATTTTTGGTAACATAAAATACCCTGCCGAAGCACGTGAAAAAGGGGTGGAAGGCATGGCCGTCGTCAAATTCATCATTGAAAAAGACGGTAGCGTGACAAATCCAGAAATTATTAAAAGCGTGGGCAGTGGCTGCGACGAGGAGGTGCTCCGAGTCGTCGGTCAAATGCCAAATTGGATACCTGGAAAAAAAGATGGAAAGCCAGTGGCTGTGTCGTTCGTGTTGCCAGTAAAGTTCAAATTGGACGGTGCTGAAAAAAAAGGAGGGGTTTTGTTCGAGGTATTTCCCAACCCAGCCAACGCTAACGGGTTTGACGTAAAATTCAAAGCCCCAGCAGGAAAGGTTTCAATTTTGTTTTATGATGCTTCAAAAAGTGGTGATGTAATGGAAAAAACTTTCCCTGACTATGAAGGGGAGGTATCTACCGTGCATATAGGCACTAAAGGATTGTTCCCAAATGGCCTGACCAAAGGAACTGTATTCGTTAGTCTTCGTGACGAAAAAGGCAACATTTTGGGCAGCACGACGGTGGTTGTCCAATAATATCTTGCGCACCTATTTCAAGAAAAAGACCCTGTTAGTGTTCCCAACGCTACAGGGTCTTTTTCGGCGATAAACGGAGCGGCTGCCACCCCGTTAGTCAATCATTTAGCAATGATATCATCCAATCATTCAAAAAACACTTACATTTGAGCCAATTTCCTAACAATTACGGGACTTTCTCGTAGAAAATGGATTCTCCAACAAGACGCAAGTCACCTACATGGTCGCTGACATATTAATTACGATTTTATTAGTTCTCCTGAACGGGTTTTTCGTTGCCGCAGAATTTGCCATCGTAAAAGTTCGGATTTCACAGTTGCAGGTTCGTTCAGGAGCCAGTTTTACCGCCCGAATGGCCGAGAGCATTGTGGCCAACCTTGACGCTTATCTTGCTGCTACGCAATTGGGCATCACACTCGCCTCTCTTGGTCTTGGCTGGATTGGGGAGAGTGTCGTCTCAAAAATTATCATCAATGCGATGGAATTGTTCAATTTGCAGGTGGACGAGGAACTCGCCCACCAAATTGCGCTGCCCATCGCCTTCGCCACCATCACAGTGCTGCACATCGTGTTTGGCGAGCTAGCCCCAAAGTCGCTAGCCATCCGCCACCCCATCAACACGACACTTGCCGTAGCTGCCCCACTTCGCATTTTCCATATCATCTTCAAGCCCTTTATCATTCTCTTAAATGGCTTTGCCAATTTCATCCTCAAACTTATCGGCATCAAACCGATACTAGAGCATGAGGGTATACACTCGGAGGAGGAACTGAAACTCATCATCGCCGAAAGCGCCGAGGGCGGAGCCATTGACGACTCCGAGCGAGAACTCATCCAGAATGTATTCGACTTCGACGACCGTTTTGTTTGGCAGGTATTGCGGCCACGCACTCAAATCTCGGCCATTGAGGTGGAAACACCCTTGGAGGAGGCCATCGATTTTGCAATGCAGGAAGGCTATTCCCGCTACCCACTTTACAACGACACCATTGACAATGTGCTGGGCTTTGTCACCTCAAAGGACTTGTTGCTGCTCTCGCGTCAAAAAGGCAATAACATCCGGGAAATCATGCGCCCCGTACTTTATGTTTCCTCCAATAAAAAAGTGCTGCAGCTGCTGCGCCTGATGCAAAAAGAACGAGCACAACTGGCCATCGCCGTGAACGAATTTGGCGGCACGGTGGGTCTTATCACGTTGGAAGACATCATTGAGGAACTGGTTGGCGAGATACAGGACGAGTACGACACAGAGACACCCATTGTGGAAAAAATGGAAGAAAATTCCTATAAAATACAAACACAGAACCCGTTGGACGACATCAACGAGTACCTACCGGAACCCTTCCCTGAGAGTGAGGAGTACCATACCATGTCTGGCCTTTTGCAACAGGTCACCGATGAAATTCCCGTTGAGGGCGAGACCATTAAAGTGGGCAACTATGAAATAATGGTGCTGAAAATGTTCCAAGCCAGCCCCGAATTGGTGCTGGCCAAGTACCTCGGCACCGTTCCAGACGAAAACAACCCAGTCAACGGAGAACAATAACCAATTCTTTTTGGCAAAATGAGCGCCCACTATCCCGCCCATATCTGCTTTACTACCATTGCCAGCGACAACGATATTTACGAAGTGCTCGCCTTGCAACAGGCTAACCATGCCACGAAAGTTTCCTCGGAGGTAGCCACATCACAGGGATTCGTCACCGTGCAACACAACTTTGATTTGTTGAAAAAAATGAACGAGGCCATCCCGCAAGTCGTCGCCAAAGACGGTGACCGGGTAGCAGGTTATGCACTGGTGATGCTACCGTCTTTCCAAGACCTGATTCCAGTGCTCAAGCCGATGTTCCATCTTTTCGACAGCCTTGACTATTTAGGTAAAAAAGTTACCGAGTTCCAATACTACGTCATGGGCCAAGTCTGCGTAGCGGATGGTTACCGAGGTACTGGCATTTTTGACGGGTTGTACCACCAACACCGAACACTTTTTCAGGAACAATTTGACTTTGTTGTAACGGAAATAGCAAGTCGCAATGTGCGTTCCGTAAGGGCACACCACCGGGTCGGATTCAAGACCATCCATACTTTTCAGGACGAAACCGACCATTGGGAGATTGTGCTTTGGGATTGGAAATGAAAGACTTTAGACTTTAGTAGCTGCTTTCCAATTGCCCCAGTACACATCTATTGTCTAAATCCTCGTGTCTAACATCTCAAAAAAAAAAGCCCCGGAAAGGCAAAAACTGCCTGCCGGAGCCCATTTTTCACCAACTAAAATCATAACTTTTGCTCGTAGAAGGTTCTACTCGGATGTTATTAAAGACACCTAATCAACAGTTCCCCCCGTTTTAGGTTTGTCAGAATCTTGTAAAATCAATTTAACGGAGCTGCCTTTCGACCTTTCCTCCGCAAAAAATAGCTTTTGGTCGAAGCCAATCCTCGAAAATTTGCAGCTCAAGCTCACATCATCGTAACTTGGCAGCCAAACCAAAATCAAATTGTTATGAAAAAGTATTTTGCTTCAATTTTTATCCTAACTTTTTCACTTACCTCTTTGCTTGCGCAAAAGGACGAAACGCTGATTGGGAAAACCGGACTTAAATTCTCTGGGCTTTGGGGTGGCTCGAACATTGGGCTTGTCGGCTTTGATGGCGAAAACCACGGCATGTTCGGAGGTTTTTTTGGATTGGAGTTCAGCAAGTCGCTACTGCTCGGCTTTGGTGGCTCAAGCGGTTCAGAATCCACCACCTACAATGGGCAGCTGCGCAAATATGATATCGATTACGGCGGCTTTTTGATTGGCTACAGCTACCAGTCCCATAAAGTGGTGCACCCCAGGGTCAGCTTCCTCATAGGGAGTGGAAACCTGAAAACCAAGGACGAACCCGACGATAATATCTTTGTGGTGCAGCCTTCTGCTGGCATTGAAGTCAATCTTTTTCGTTGGTTCCGTATGGGACTAGAGGGGGGCTATCGCTTTGTGTCCAATACCAATTTGCCAAAACCGAACGACGGGGATGCCTCTGCACCCTTTGCCCAATTGTCGCTGCGTTTCGGTTGGTCGTGGGGTAAAGAGTGACTTTGGTAGTTCGAAAACAGGGTTTTAAACAAAATTTAACCCCTCGTCGGTGTGGCACAGTGAATAAAATCCAGTCTAAAGCGTTAAAGAACTGAACTAAAATTGAAGAACCATGCAAAAATTAATATTTGCTTTACTCCTGACCTTCGTCTCCACGACATTTTTTGCCCAGAAACCCTTAGCTACCAAGACGGTAGTTTCTGACCCAGAGGCCAAGGCCGTTTTGGAGAAAATGCGAAAGAAATACGAGGCTTATGGTACGTTGGAAGCCGAGTTTAGCCTAGACATTGAAATGCCTCGGCAGCCCACCCAAACGCAAAAAGGGGTGCTCATTCAACAAGCCGAAAAATACCGCCTTAAGTTCAACGACCGGACAATGGTATCTGATGGTAAATCGGTCTGGTTACACATCCCTAAAAACAAGCAAGTACAAATCAACGACGTGGATGAGGATGCAGGCGACGGCGGCATTTCCTCTCCCCAAGACCTTCTAAAAGCTTATGCCTGGAAGGATTACGAGTACGCCATCACCAACGAGTTTAGTGAAAATGGAAAGGTCGTACAGCAAATTGAGTTCAAGCCTACGGCAAAAAGCTCGGACTACTCCAAAGTTCGCCTAACGCTCGACAAAAAGACGCTGGAAGTCGTCAGCATAAAATCGTTTGGCAAAGACGGCTCACGCTATACGCTAACCGTCAATAAGTTAACCCCGAACAAGGCAGTACCAGCCAGTACTTTCACCTTTGCCAAAAGCGAATGCACAGACTGCAAGTTTGAGGATTTGCGGATTGATTGAGTTGGCATTTCGACAGTTGTAGTTGGCAGTCAGAGGGTCGCTAACATGAATTGAACTGCCGAAATAAAGATGCGCACGGACATACAACATGGCCCGTGCGCATCTTTTTTGTAAAAAACACTACCAAACCATTGCCGCAGCCGTATTTTGTAGCAAAATCAAATTCATTTTGAAAGAAAAAATCAAACAACTCGCTGCTCGCTACCATTCGGAGATAGTCGAAATCCGGCGGCACCTGCACAGCCACCCGGAGCTTTCATTCCACGAAGTGGAAACCGGGAAGTTAATTGCCAGTAAGCTAGTCGAGTATGGTATCCGACATGAACATGGCTGGGGGGAAAACGGCGTGGTGGCGTACATCGAGGGTAAAAACCCGTCAAGCAAGACCATTGCCCTTCGGGCAGACATTGATGCACTGCCCATCACGGAGGCCAACGATGTGTCGTACAAGTCTCATAATCAAGGAGTTATGCACGCCTGCGGCCACGATGTCCATTCGGCTTCCCTCTTGGGTGTCGCACGGATTTTACACGAATTGCGCAGCGAAATTGAAGGAACGGTCAAGCTGATTTTCCAGCCAGCGGAGGAGCGGCTGCCCGGTGGCGCTTCTATCCTCATTGCCGAAGGCGTATTGGAAAACCCCACTCCAGCCAATATTATCGGGCAGCACGTACTGCCAGCGATGCCCACCGGTAAGGTCGGGTTCAAGCCCGGCATGTTCATGGCTAGCGCCGATGAACTTTACGTCACGGTACGGGGAAAGGGCGGCCACGG
>JAHEAS010000170.1 GCA_024642645.1 Saprospirales bacterium
ATTGCCGAGAGACGCATCTGAATCGTTTGGCAACCAATTATTAACCCACATCCTGCCGGAGTTATTCCTCGCTAAAAGCCAGATAATCGAGCACGCTACAATTGCAAAGGATGGCCACCTGACACGGTATTTTAGGTATTTGGCAGACTACGCCAAAACCCCTGTTACCGATGGGCTGGTTGCCTAAGATAGATTACATTCTTGGCGCCAATTCGATATTTTGCACACCTGACAAGTTTGTTTTGTGTAAAATCCTGCCTTTTTTTGCTTCCAAATCAAATTCAATGACTAACAAGGAAATAGCCAAGCAATTCCAGTACCTCGGCGAAATCATGGAACTCCACGAGGAAAATCCGTTTAAAATAAAATCTTATTTAAATGCCTACCTCACCATTCGGAAATTGCCAGAACCAATCACTGAAATAGCACCAAATGAGCTCGAAAAAATCAAGGGAATTGGTAGCTCAACCAGCGCCAGCATTCAAGAACTGCTGCAAACTGGCGCCATGACGGCTCTAAAAAAATATGAAGAAAAAACGCCTCTCGGAGTTCAGGAGATGTTGCATATCCCAGGCTTCGGCCCAAAAAAAATAAGGGACATTTGGAAGGTGCTTGGCGTGGAAACCATCGGAGAGCTGCGCTATGCCTGCAATGAAAACCGGCTCGTCGAGCTGAAAGGTTTTGGTGAAAAAACGCAGGAAGACCTTCGGCAAAAACTGGAATATTTCCAAAAATCAAAAGGCAAATCCCTCTTCGCCGACTTAGATACTAAGGCCAATGAGTTGTTAGCAGAAGTCAGGAAGGCTTTGCCGGAAGCACAAGTCAGCTTAGTTGGTCCCATGCGCCGCCGCAGCAATGTGGTGGAACGGGTAGAAATTTTGGTCTCAAATGAAAGCAGTGTTGAGCGCATTTTTGAAAATGGCCTTCTGATAAAAACTGGCGAGCAAGGTTCAATATTTACTGCAAATACCAGTGAGGAACTACCCGTCACCGTTTATACTTGCGCTCCACAGGAATTTGGGAGCAAGCTATTCCGGTATTCGGCAGGCGAAGGGTTTCTGACTGCCTTTTTAGATAAGAACAAGGAAATAGATTTCAAAGGTTTGGCCACTGAAGAAGCTGTCTTCGAAAAAGCAGGGATACCATACCTCTTGCCAGAACTTCGGGAAGAGGCTTGGGCGCTTGGCAAGTCATTCGGCAAGCTCCTAGAACCTGAGGACATCCGAGGCGTAGTGCACGCCCACAGCACTTGGTCGGACGGCCTGTTTAGCATCCGCCAAATGGCAGAACATGCCCGTAGCCTCGGCTACAGTTACCTCGGCATTACCGACCACTCGAAGGCCGCTTTTTATGCCAATGGTCTGAAAGAAGACCAAGTGCTGGCGCAATGGCAGGAAGTGGACGAACTGAACCGGGAACTCGCCCCGTTCCGAATTTTTAAGGGAATCGAAAGCGACATACTACATGATGGCTCCCTTGACTATCCTGACGAAATGCTTGCTGGCTTCGATTTCATCATTGCATCCATTCATTCCAACCTGCGAATGGATGAGGAAAAAGCCACACAGCGCTTGTTGCGGGCCATAGAGAACAGGCACACTACCATTCTAGGCCACCCTACTGGACGACTACTGCTCTCCCGACCCGGCTATCCAATTGACCATCAAAAAATTATTGACGCCTGTGCAGCCAACGGAGTAGCAATAGAATTGAATGCTAATCCTTACCGACTCGATTTGGACTGGATGTGGATACCCTATGCTTTGAATAAAAATGTGAAGATTTCCGTCAACCCTGATGCCCACAGTACAGGTGGAATGAAAGATATTAAATACGGTGTCTATTCGGCCAGAAAAGGCGGACTCACTGCCGAACAATGCCTCACTTGCTTAGAAGTAGCTGGTTTTGAACGGTTTATTTCAGTGAAAAAATGAAAAAATGAAGATTTTTAGGATTTTTGCACAGAATTTATTTTGGATTGCACATAAAATATTCAACAAGTCCAATACTTTTGCAAAAAATATTTTGACTTCGACCGAACAAATGGGAACACCTTTCAGTTAGTCGTTCAGTTTCTTTGAAATATTCAATAGGTGGATTACCCAAATCAGTAAATGGAACTAAAAATATCAATAGCTAATTCTTTCTATTTGTATTTTTCAAACTTCCTGACCAAGGCACTTCACCAAATTATTTTCTAGAAAAACACAACCTACCAATTTGGCAGGTTTAAGAATAATTATTCATCATTTTCAATTTTTCAATTCTTCTAAACATGAAAAAAGTATTCAGCCTCGTAGCAGTTGCACTGCTTTTCGTTTCTGTTCTATTCACTGCTTGCCGTGACAACGCCGCTTCTGGCGAAGCTCAAGAAGCTCCAGCCACTGAAGCTCCAGCACAAGAAGCAGCTCCTGCTCAGGAAGCAGCTCCTGCTGAAGATGCAGCTCCAGGCGCTTTGACTGCACCAGCAGAAGGTGGAACTGATGCTCAGCAAGCACAGTAATTCCGATTATTCGGAGGGAATCAAAAGGGTGTGGCATTCGCCATGCCCTTTTGTTTTTTCGCAAAAACCCAAAACCATTTTCTCTACTTTTGCCCCTCATTCTAAAAAATTTGATTGCCCGAATGGACACCATTATTGACTTCATACTGCATACTGACCATTACTTGAACGATATCGTAGCGCAGTACGGCCTATTGATATACGTTGTACTTTTTCTTGTGATTTTTGCGGAAACAGGCTTTGTCGTAACCCCTTTCCTGCCTGGCGATGGGTTTCTTTTTACGGTCGGCGTCATTGCAGGAAGCACAGCAGGAGGGCTGAACCTGTGGGTCTCCATGCTCATTATGATGATAGCTGCCATCTTGGGCAATACCCTTAATTTCCATATCGGCAGGTATTTCAGTACAAAAATACTCGATGGTAAGGAGCGAAAATGGCTCAATCCTAAGTACTTGAAAGATGCCCATGATTTCTTCGAAAAACATGGGCAGAAGGCCGTCATCCTGAGTCGATTCTTTCCTATTTTCCGCACTTTCGTGCCTTTTGTGGCAGGGCTTTCCAAAATGGACCGAACCAAGTTCATGAGCTATACCATCATTGGCGGGGTCTCATGGGTCATTCTACTCACCCTAGCAGGGTACTTTTTGGGTAGCATTCCGTTTGTAAAAAACAATATCTCCTTCATAGTACTGGGTATTATCGGTGTTTCGCTGATTCCTGTTTTTATCACTGGCCTCAAAAAGTATTTGGAAAATAAAAAAGCAAAAGCCTGATTAACAATAGAAAGGTATTCAGTAATTTATTGAATACCAACCACTTGCACTGTTCATTATCAAACTGAATCCCGAACAACTGTTAATTAATAAGGTGTCACCCGCTTAAATTTGGGTTAATTTCAAAATCTTCTCTGCCAACACCCTTGCATGTTTTTCCTTGCTTTCGAATGACCAGCCAGCGATATGCGGTGACAAGACCACGTTGTCCGCATGCGTGAGGTAGTCAAAAGCGGGTGGCAATTGGTCCAACCGAAACTTGTCAAAAGAAGTCTCTTCGTACTCTAATACATCGAGTGCAGCGCCGAGCACTTTTCCGGATTTCAGGTTATCGACAAGGTCGGCCGTATTCAAAATTAGACCACGGGCCGTATTTACGATGTAAATGTTTTTTCTAAAACTATTTAAAAAAACAGCGTTAATAAAATGATGGTTATCAGCAGCATACGGGATGTGGGCACTCAACACATCCGCTTCTTGGAAAAGTGTTTCAAGGCTTGACTCCTCCGCAAAAGCATCACCAAAGCCCGTTTTGAACTTATCGTAAGCCAACACCCGCACCCCGAATCCTTGAAGCCGTCGGGCAAAGGCACTGCCCATATTGCCGTAGCCAAGTATCCCCAAGGTCTTGCCCTTTAATTCAACAGCCCGATTGGCCTCACGAACCCATTGGCCACTGCGTACTTGTCTGTCGGCACGGCTCAGGTTGTTCGTCAGGCAAAGAAGCAGACCGAGTGCATGTTCGGCCACCGTGTCCCGGCTGCCTTCAGGAGAAATCAAGACTTTGATGCCACTTGACTCAGCAAAATCGACGTCGATATGCTCCACTCCGACACCCTCCCTAGCTAAAAATTGGAGTTTACTGGCTTTTTCAAGAAATGCCTTGTCAATGGAAAAGCGACTTCGCATGACGAGACCTTGAAACTGCTCAACGAATGCCTCGACCTCCGATTTTGAACTGGTCGTGTCCGTGTGACAATTGAATCCGTGCTCCGTCAAGTATGCCTCCAAGTAAGGATGGGCTTTGTCAAGAAAAAGGACTTTGGGCGGGTAACTTTGATGCATTTTGTTTCGGTTAACTTTTTGACCGTAGTTTTACGGCAAGATTTTCTCTGCGCAATATGCAAGAACCTTTGGAAATGGCTCGTTTGAGGCATGAAAAATAGTCAAGCTTTTTTTTTCAGCTTTCATTTTTATTCACTACAAAAAGCATAACAAGCTTAAAATGAACAAATTAGCACCAATATTCCTTGTCTTATTTTGCCTCGCAAACGGCTTAAAAAGCCAAACCGACACGATTCCTGGGCGCTCTGAAACTGAAAAATATGAGTGGCGGTTGCGACAATCAGTACTCTACGGCACTTATATTCCGAAGGATGTGAACGAGGTTTTATTGGAATTGAACAAAAAAATTGACGCTAAATCAAAGTCAAAGCTCGCAGCCGTGACTGAGGATGAAGCAGCCACCAAACTTTTTTTCAGCCTTGGTAGATGGATGACCCACAACTGGAGCTTGTTCGAAGGTTCCCGACTCAGTAAATACATGCAGGACCTAGGCATCCACCACCCCGACGATATGGTGCGGTTTTTCATCATCGTTTATCATCGTAGCCTCACCAAGCAACCGCTTGAAGTAAAAGAGTTGGTAGCAAAGTTTAATGACAAAGAAGAAGCAGAAAAGCAAAAAAAGCTGGAAAAAGGCACCATCCTGCACGAAGAAAAAAAGAAAGTTCCAAAGCCCACAGACAGCAAAAACTGAGTGCTGCGCAACATCCAGCCTATCTAAATGGCATTATATTAATGTGCAATTGCCAAGTTCGACCTACTTGGTTTTTCAAAATTTATACTTTTGCGCCGTCAAAGGTGGCACCCTTTTGAAATCTGATGCCCGCTATCATTATTTTTTCAAAGGTCTGACCATCACTTTTTTACCATCTTCATCCAATATAACGAGTAACCTATGGCCAAGAATCTCCTCATCGTAGAGTCGCCAGCCAAAGCAAAAACCATCGAAAAATTCCTTGGAAGCGACTTCACCGTGAAGTCCAGCTACGGTCACGTGCGTGACCTGCCCAAAGAAGATATTTCCGTGGATGTCGAACACGATTTCAAACCAAACTACGTCGTCACGCCTGACAAGCAGAAGGTGGTCAAAGAACTAAAAGATGCTGTAAAAAAGGTGGACGAAGTTTGGCTCGCAACGGACGAAGACCGTGAGGGGGAAGCCATTTCCTGGCACCTTTGCCAAGTGCTTGGCCTCGACGAGCACAGCACCAAGCGCATCGTTTTTCATGAAATCACCAAAACAGCCATCCAAACGGCTATTACACAGCCCCGCAAACTGGACCTGAACCTCGTGGACGCACAGCAGGCTCGCCGAATTGTGGACCGACTGGTGGGCTACGAACTTTCTGGGTTGCTTTGGAAAAAAGTGAAGGGCAAATTATCCGCTGGCCGGGTACAATCGGTGACCGTCCGGTTGGTCGTGGAACGAGAGCGGGAAATCCAAGCTTTTGAGACGACCCCGTTTTTTAGAATAACCGCCGAGTTCAACGTTAAAAGTGCCGAGGGCAAAGTGTCGGTGCTCAAAGCAGAGTCACCAGAGCGTTATGATACGCAGGACAACGCCGCCAGCTTTTTGAATAAATGCATTGGAGCAGCCTTCAACATCAATAATATTGAGGTAAAACCAGCCAAGCGTAAACCTGCAGCGCCGTTTACTACCTCGACCCTGCAGCAAGAGGCTAGCCGAAAGCTCGGCTTCTCTGTGAGCCGAACGATGTTGGTGGCACAAAGGCTCTACGAGGCCGGTTTCATCACCTATATGCGTACCGACTCGACCAACCTGAGCGAAATGGCCATCGCCTCTATTGCTCAAGAAATCGAAAACCTGTACGGCTCAAAATATGTGCACACCCGCCGGTACAAGACCAGCAAAGCTGGGGCACAAGAGGCGCACGAAGCCATCCGCCCCACTTACATCACCAACCAGCAAATCCCAGGAGACCGGGACCAAACCCGCCTTTATGAGCTTATCTGGAAGCGGACGATTGCCAGCCAAATGGCTGAGGCTGAACTGGAGCGCACCATTGTGAAAGTCGGTATCTCTACTATGCCTGGCTCACCATTGCAGGCAGAGGGTGAAGTTTTAAAATTTGATGGCTTCTTGAAGGTTTATCTTGAATCACAAGATGACGATGATGAGGAAGACACCAAAGGGATTCTGCCACCTTTGAAAGTTGGCCAGATACTCGACCTGCTGGACATGACCGCAACAGAGCGTTACACACGCCCACCAGCCCGCTACACGGAAGCTGCTTTAGTTAGTAAATTGGAGGAGCTTGGCATTGGACGTCCGTCCACCTATGCCCCTACGATTTCAAAAATCATGGAAGAAAACCGGGGCTACGTCGTGAAAGAAAACCGGGACGGTGATGTACGGAAATATGCCATTTTGACCTTGAAAAATGGCCAAATCAAAGCTACTGAGGGAAGCGAAGTGACAGGCGCCGTCAAGAATCGCCTCTTCCCAACCGATATGGGCATGGTGGTGACCGACTACCCATTCGAGCATTTCAAAGAAATAATGGATTTTGGCTTCACAGCTGGTATCGAAAAAGATTTTGACATCATTGCCGAAGGCGACAAAAATTGGGTAAAAACAGTTGGGGATTTCTACCATCCCTTCCATGCCACGGTACAAAACGCCCTCGAAACCAGCGCTCGTGCCACAGGGGAGCGCATTCTTGGAAAAGACCCCGAAACTGGTCGAACGGTGTTGGTGCGAATGACCCGTTTTGGGAAACCTGCCGTTCAGATAGGCTCGAAGGAAGAGCTTGCCGAGGACGAAAAAGCCAAGTTTGCCAAT
>JAHEAS010000171.1 GCA_024642645.1 Saprospirales bacterium
AGTGGCGCAGTTGCTGGCCGATTTTAACTTGCTACAAACGACGGCCTGCTCGCCGCTTGACACTGGAACGGTGACAACCTTGCTGACCAACCAATTCGGCTGCGACAGCGTGGTGGTGGTAATGACGATTTTGGCGCAGCCGATTTTCAATCAAATCCAACTGGAAGTTTGCGAAGGAGAAAATGCCATTTTCAACGGCATGACCATTCCGGTGGGCAGCTCGCAGGATTTTGTTTTTGCTGGCTCAAATGGCTGTGATTCAACGGTTTCGGTGAGCGTGGTGGCTTTCCCAACGGTCAGTTTTGAGCTGGAGGCGAGCGCGGCTTGTCAGGATTTGCCAAATGGCAACATCGCCATTTTGATGCTCGGCGGGGAGCAACCCTACCAGTTTTCGCTGAATGGCGGGGCGTACCAAACGGACACGCTTTTCGCTGGCTTGCCAGCGGGCGGCTACAGCGTGGCGGTGCAGGACGTGAATGGCTGTGTTTACCCTAAAAATGTGAACATTCCGTCTATTCCGCCGATGGTGGCGGAAGCGGCGGATGAGACGCTGGTTTGTGGTGAAACGGTGATGCTGCGGCCATTGGTCATCAGCGGCTTGCCCGTAACGTGGCAGTGGTCGGACAGTTCGGGCGTGGTTTCCGCCGCTGATAGGCTGCTAGTAAGCTCAGCTGGCACTTACACTTTCACAGTGACGAATGCCTGTGAAAGTTTTTCCGGGGATATCAAGGTAGCAGTCGAGCCGCTGAAACAGGCGAAGTTGATATACCTGCCCAACTCCTTTTCCCCGAACGATGACGGCATCAATGACTGCTATCAGGGCTTTGTTGACCCAAAACTGGAATTGCTGAGTTACGAGCTGAAAATATTCGACCGCTGGGGCGACCAAATCTTTGAAACGACCAATGTGGAGGGCTGCTGGGACGGCTGGTTCCGTGGCAAGGAAATGGATCCGGCGGTGATGGTGTACTGGATGCGGATGCTCGTCAGGAACTGCGACGGGCAGGTGGTGGAGGTTTTTAGAAAGGGGGACATCCACTTGGTACGGTAGAGGAATTAACGGTTTTGGGTTTACGATTTATGATTGGGGGCAGTGCGTTGACATTCAATGCACTGCCCTCATTTATTATCGTCAAGCCCTTCTCTCAATTCTTTAACCGAGGCGGGACTGGGATGTGCCGAATGACTTGCTTTGTTGGTTGTTGTTCCTTGATACAAACATTTATTGGTATAAAGATTTCAAGTTTATATTTTTTGATGTGTTAACCGCCTAATTCCGTATTTTGGCCCGACCAACACCTGGGTCAATGAAATGGAACAATTTACTCTTACCGGTATGTACCCTAATGTTTCTCCCAAAGCTGGCCTTTTGCCAGCCACAAACTTTCAGTATCGAGGGCGATACGGCAGTATGGGCATTGAATCAATACCTCCAGGTTGCCGAACTTCCCGATGATGAACTTGGCATCGCAGACCTAACGGGTGATGCTTGGAACAGCCGCTTTTTACCCTTCTTGGATTTTGTAAAAAACTACCCACATGGCGATATTGAAAAGGTGCTGCTAGATCCTAAAAAGATTTATTGGTGGCGAATAAAATTACAAAACAAGCTCGATGCACCCATCAAGGACTGGGTGCTTTACACTGGTCACGGCAATTTCATAGAAGTTTATACAGTGGATGAGAAGGGACAACCGCTCAATACCCAATACACAGGTGTGCTGACGCCAGCACCAGTAAAGGATTTTGAGCATGGGAATAACCAAGCCGAGCGGGTCAGGTTTAGCCTACCGAAAGACAGCAGTATTATTTTATACGGCAAGGTTAAAGTGTTGGACTATAAACGGGCGTACATCAAGGTGAAATTACGACGAATTGACTTTTACCAATCCTGGGATTATGTAGTAAAAAGCCGCTATGAATGGGCTTTCATGGGTTTTCTCATATCCTATATCCTGCTCAACCTGCTGCTTTACAGCTCCACCCTTGACCGAGTTTTTCTCTGGCACGCGCTCTTTCAAGGAGGTATTTTCATCTACCTATTGGAATTTTTCAATGTTCTGGCCGATTCACCATTGGTAAGTGACCACCCTCGAATGCTGGTCTATGTGGTCTATTCTGCGCTATGCATCATGGACATGTCCTGCTTTCAGTTCATAAGGTATTACATGGTGATGAAAAAATCGAGGCCAGATTGGGACCGTCGTTTCAAGCTTTTCGTCTGGATTCGGCTGGGCTTTGCAATAATCATTCTTTCGGCTTATACTATTACGAGTAATGGCAGAATGACAGATATGGTTACCGCTTTATTCATGGTGTTGGAATATTGTGGAGTTATTGCTTTGTTGATATGGTTGTTTTGGAAAACGGACCAGCGGGCCATTTTCCTGATTGGCGGTACTACTTTCTTCATGGCAGGGGTTGTGCTGAACGCCCTCAATATTTTGAAGGGTGTAGGCTTGCGGTTTTCATTCACTCAAATAGGGGTAGTCGGTGAGGTGGCGCTCTTCACGCTTGGCCTCGGTTTTCGCATGACGGCTTTGCACAAAGAAAAACGCAAGGCCCTGGTTTTCAAGGATTTGGATGAGTTTAAATCGAAATTTTACACCAATATCACCCACGAATTCCGCACCCCACTCACTGTGATTCTGGGAATGGCAGAACAACTGGATGCTGCTGGATTGCAGACGGTGAGCAGCCAGAAAAACAAGGTCGAGTTGATTCAGCGCAATGGAAAACAATTGCTACGGCTCATTAATCAATTACTCGATTTGTCAAAAGTGCAATCTGGTAAACTGCAGCTGAACTTGGTACAGGCTGACATTGCCGCCTTCTTGCGTTATTTGGTTGATTCCTTCCATTCTTTTGCCGCTTCCAAAGATATTCGACTCCGTTTTCTAAGTGAAATTGACCAGCTTAACATGGACTTTGATGAGGAGAAAATCCAAGATGTAATGACCAACCTAATTTCAAATGCCATCAAGTTTACGCCGAATGGTGGCGAAATTGTTGTCAGACTTGGTCGTACAAAGGAAAATATGCTCTCCATCCAAGTGGAAGACAATGGTGCAGGGATTGTCGAGGAAGCACTTCCTCATATTTTCGATAGGTTCTTTTCAGCGAAGGACACTGGTAATTACGCTGGTGGTACTGGCATCGGTCTGGCGCTTACCAAAGAGCTCATCGAATTGATGAGTGGTGAAATCAACGTAGAAAGTAAGTATGGCGAGTGGACAAGGTTTGGTATTCATCTCCCAATTTCCAATAATGCCGAACTGGCTGACCGACTTGAAGTGCCAACCCAATTGGCCGAGCCTACCGCTGAACGATTTTTCATGCCCACTGCCGAGCATTCAGTTTTTCGGTTGAACTCGGAGGAGGATGAAAAACCAATCTGTCTGGTCATTGACGACAGCATGGACATCGTTCGTTACCTCCAGATGTTGCTCGAACCGGTTTACATCGTGGCCGTCGCTTACGATGGAAAGCGTGGTATCGAAAAGGCGTTGGAGCTGCTTCCCGATGTCATCATTTCAGATATCATGATGCCGGAAAAAGACGGACTTGAGGTCTGCGATTTCCTCAAAAACGACGAACGAACCAGCCATATTCCCATCATTTTGCTCACAGCAAAAGCTACTGTGGCCGACCGCATCGAGGGCTTGCGCCGGGGTGCAGATGCCTATTTGCAAAAGCCTTTCAACCAAGAAGAACTTTTTATTCGTTTGGAAAAATCGGTAGAAGCGAGGCGGAGGTTGGTCACCTATTTTTCAAAAATGGCCAATATGTCGAGTTCCGAGCCTGCTCCCGAACTTGACATCGAGATTGAGGATGCCTTCTTCCGGAAAGCAAAGGCAGTGGTGGAAGAAAACCTGGCCGACGAAGACTTTGATATCCACCGCCTTTGCCGTGACCTTACCTTAAGCCGTGCACAGTTGCACCGGAAAATTTCGGCACTCACCGGTATGTCTGCCTCCCATTTTATCCGCGCTATCCGCCTCCAAAAGGCGAAGGAAATGCTCCAAACCACCGACCTCTCCATCTCAGAAGTAGCCTACGATGTGGGTTTTCGTGACCCAAATTATTTCTCAAGAACTTTTGCGGAAGAATTCGGATTTCCGCCGAGTGAGACACGCAAGTAGTTGATATTCAAAATTTTATAGCCATCCTTCCTTCCTGTCTGCAACAATAGTCCAGAAGATTTCCTGCTGTCCGAGACAATGCTCCATGCCTTTGAAACAATGGTGCAGGGGGTTAGGCGTGGTGTGCCTGCACCTTTGCTTTATCAAATGAAAACAAGTTCTTTCAGAGTTTTCACACTTAAAATTTACCGTCATGAAAAAGCGCACCTTCTTGTTCACAACCGCATTCATCAGTTTACTGACCACAAGCATTTTCGGACAGAATAGCCCACTGCTTTGCCTTGTTTCCGACATGGCCTCCAACGGTGCTACCCAAATAACCTTGCATGTTGATGCTGATATTGAAGTCGCTTATTGGGGCCATGATTACCTCAGGGTGGAAATCCAATTCACTGAAAGCAATTATACCCGTGCACAATTGAAGTCACTAGTAGCCATGGGGTTCTTCAAAGTAGAAGCCCATGGCTACTAGTGACTTCAATCTCGTATTGAACATGCCTGGTCAATTGATGCCAGTGCTAGTAAACGGAATGGCGCCAGCCATCAAGATGACCTTCAAAATTACAGTTCCCAGTTATGTCACCGTAAGCCAGTATGGTAACCCGATGGACCAATTGGCGGGCGAATGAATATGTACCCAAAGAACTAGACGACACCATTTTAGAACACCATCAAAAAAAACGTCATGAAAAATACATCAAATGTTCAATTGACTTCCTTGCCGAAGGAGATATTGTCCAATCCGCTTGCGCTGTACAAAGGCTTGAAAAACATGGACAATTCAGCCATTGATTTTTTGCATCAAAAAATCAAACGACATCTAAACTTCAGAAGCCGTCAATACAATGCTAGTCCAATGGACTTGGAAGAGCTTGCCAACGATGCCATATTATTGGCTTTACGAAAGATTTCTGATGGCTCCTACAGCTATGAGGGATACAGCCCGGTGACTTTTGCAGGAATAGTTGCGGACAACTTGCTCCGCAATTTTTGCCGGAAGAAACACCGTCACTTTCAGGAGCTAGAATCAGTAAACACGCCATCCGTCCAGCCGGAAGTCGAAGCTTATTTAGCCCAAAAAGAATTGAAAAACCAAATGGAAAAAGCAATTTCAAAGTTGAGCGCAACCAACCAATTGGTCATCCGCCTCAAGTATTACGATGACCTCAAGGATGAGGAAATTGTGAGCAAAGGCCTTGTTCCTCACCGCACTACCGACTCGCTCAAAAGTGCCAGGTGCAGGAGTCTAAAGCGGCTTGCTGCGTTGATGAGGGATTAACAGTTTGTAGGAACGGTAGATTTTATTCCTATTTTTAGCCGCTAAAAAATTCGCCATGAGGAACCTTATTTTTTGCTTCGCAACCATGCTTGTTTTTGCTGCGCAAGTGCAAGCTCAGGAACCCTCCACCCAAACCATCCGTGGCACGGTGCTCGACAAGGACACCCGCCAGCCGCTAATCGGTGCTACCGTCGCTGTGACTGACCTAGCCGAAATGCTGGGGACGGTGACGGATGAGTACGGCAATTTCGTCCTCGAAAAAGTACCCGTCGGGAGGCACAGCATTGAATGCAGCTTCATGGGCTACACGGCTTGGCGTGCAGAGGGGCTCGTGATTGCAGCCGCCCGAGAGCTGGTGCTCGATATTGAAATTAAAGAAAATGCCGCAATACTCGGCGAGGTGGTAGTGAGGGCTGTTGCCTCGCCCCATCAGGCAACAAACGACGTGGCGGTGCTCAGTGCCCGCTCGTTTTCGGTGGAGGAGGTGCAATATTTTGCCGGCGCCATCAACGACCCGGGTCGCATGGCGCATAGCCTGCCAGGTGTGCAGCCATCCAAGGACAACGAGGGTGATATCATCATTCGTGGCAACGCTTCTTCTGGGGTGCTTTGGCGGCTGGAGGGTTTAGACATTCTGAATCCCAATCATTTTGCTCGATTGGGCGGCAGTGGCGGTGGCCTCACGATTTTCAGTGTGAGTGTCCTCGGCATTTCCGATTTTTATAGTGGTGCCTTCCCTTCGGAATATGGAAATGCGCTGTCAGGCGTGTTCGATATGCGCTTCCGCAATGGCAACCGGGAGCGTTACCAGCACTCCTTTCGGGCTGGCATGCTCGGACTGGAAGTCGGTACGGAGGGGCCTTTTCAAGGAAAAAGTACAAAGAAAAAAGGGGAAAGCAGTGGAGGGTCGTACCTCGTTAACTACCGTTACTCGACGCTTGGCATACTCAACTCCATCGGCGTGCACCTCGTGGGGGAGCGGGTCAACAACAATTTTCAGGACCTTTCCTTCAACTTGTTTTTCCCCGGTAAAAATGAAAAATCATCGTGGCGGGTTTGGGGTGCTGGCGGCTTGAGTTTTGAGAACCGAAAGGCGCTGGCACCAGCCGATTGGCAGGTTTACAACGATAGTACCCGCTATGGAAGTGGCTCCAATATGGGCATTCTTGGCGTGACCAATGTCCGAACGACTGGGGAGAAGTCGCACCTAAAAATTTCGGCGGCGGTGATGATGCAAAAGGCGTTTTACGAAAAATTCAGAAGGTTCAGCGATAGAAGGGAGGAGGTACTGCAAAATGAAAACTATACACAGGGAAAGGCCGCTGTTTCTGCCTTTTTTACCCAAAAACTCAATGCCAAAGCCACCTTTAAAACGGGGTTGCAGTTAAGCATGCTCAACTACAATCTCCAAAACGATACCATTCAGGCCGACGGCAGTTTGTATTCGTATCTTGATGACAAGGGAACTACTTGGCAGGTGCAGCCTTTTGCTCAAATCAGCTACCGCTCTAGTGCTACTTCAACGCTGAACTTAGGGGTGCATGTGTTCTATTTTGACCTCACGAAATCGGTCTCGGTAGAGCCTCGGCTGAGTTACCGGCGCACGATAGGGGAGCGCCAGTCGCTGAGCCTGGCGGTGGGATTGCACAGCCAGACGCCGCTTTTGGGTACGTACTTCGTTCGGCTGTTGGACAGCGATAGCAGTCATATTTAC